>JABXKR010000175.1 GCA_013619145.1 Psychromonas sp.
TATTGCTTAATAACTAATTAATACAGAACAGCAAAGCAGCGTTTTATACGCTGCTTTTTTTTACCTGATTATCCGGTCATCAATAGGTTGCTTCAGGTAGTACAAAGAGTTCTTCTGTACACGTTATTGTTTAATAACTAATTAATACAGAACAGCAAAGCAGCGTTTTATACGCTGCTTTTTTTTGCCTGATTATCCAGTTATCAATCGGTTAATTCAGCTACTACGAACACTTATTCTGTACAAGTTAATCTAACTTAATAGCGAATACTAAAACACCGTTTATACGCTGCTTTTTTTGTGTGCTTTTCAAGCATAAATAGAACGCCATCCGCTTTCATTTTGTATATAATCTCCACTTCCTTTTTTCTTTTTATATCGGCATCTAAGAATATGAATTTTAAAGCATCTTTTTTCTATTTTTTAAAACCCATTTTTTGGGGAGTGATTATTGCCGTAGTAATAATCTACGGTGCTAAATTAACGACAGTGTTAACTCACCTAGCAACAGACAATAAAGTTACCAGCTACAGTGATGCTGTAAAAAAAGCATCTCCATCAGTAGTAAATATTTACTCTCAGCAATACATTGATTCCAGTATTGATAATAAACAACACTTACAGCCGACGGGGTTGGGCTCTGGTATTATTACTGATAATAAAGGTTATATTCTGACCAATTTTCATGTTATCGCCAAAGCTGATCAAATTTTAATTGCCTTACAAGATGGACGCCTGTTTACGGCATCGGTTGTTGGTAGTGATATCGTAACTGACTTAGCAGTGCTGCAAATTAAAGGCGATAATCTTCCTGTTATCCCGCAGAACCCTCTCTACCAGCCACAAGTAGGCGATATTGTACTGGCCATTGGCAACCCATATAACTTAGGGCAGACCATCACTCAAGGTATTATCAGTGCAACGGGTAGAAATGGTATGAGCTCTTCAGGACGTCAAGACTTCCTGCAAACCGATGCGGCCATTAATGAAGGTAACTCTGGTGGTGCACTGATTAATAGCCGAGGTGAATTAGTCGGTATTAATACCTCTGAGTTTTACAGTAACAACCCAAATTCAAGTAACGGCATTAGTTTTGCTATACCCTATCAACTTTCACAACGAATAATGGAAAGCCTTATTACGCACGGTCGAGTAATTCGCGGCTCATTAGGTATTATTGCTGAAAATTTAGATCCTCTTATCGCTCGCCTTTGGGGATTAAAAGCACAAAACAGCATCATCATAAAACAGGTGCATGAGGGGGGGCCTGCCGCAACTGCAGGTATTAAAGTTGATGATATTCTATTACGAATTGATGGTATTGCATTTGATAACTTAATTGCAGCAATGGATAAAGTGGCTGAAATAAAACCGGGAACAAAAACCAGATTTACCCTATTACGTAAAGGAAATCAGATTGAGGTTGAAGTGGTGATCGGTGAGTTGAGTAGTATACAGAATATTTCTAAAGAGTAGTCAGGGCAAACCTATTGGAAATGCGAGTTCAACAAGAGTCATAGGTATATAGGAGAAGCGCACGCTTCTCCTAAAGTTTCACACCCATGTTACTTCAATATGCAAAATCAGCAAACCAAATTGCGCTTAGCTGCTAGGCATAAAATTGAAGTATCATGGGTATATAGTTAACCTTCGATACGTTGCATGGTTGCGCCAAGTGGGATTAATTTATCTTCAATCGCTTCGTAACCACGATCAATATGATAAATCTCATCCACAATTGTTTCACCATCTGCAATTAGCCCAGCAATCACCAAACTTGCAGATGCTCGCAAATCTGTTGCCATCACTTTTGCACCACTTAACTGATCATGATCACCACAAATTGCTAAATTTCCATCTAATTCAATGTTGGCTCCCATACGTTGCAGTTCAGGCACATGCATAAAACGGTTTTCAAAGATGTTTTCTTTGATACGCCCAGTACCCGGTGCAACCGTATTTAATACCGTAAATTGTGCTTGCATATCGGTTGGGAATGCAGGATGTGGTGCCGTGGTAATATTGACTGATTTTAATTCACGATCAATCATATCCACTTCAATCCAATCTTTACCAGTTGTCACTAATGCCCCAGCTTCTTCAAGTTTCGCAAGTACAGCAGATAATAAACTCGGATCCGTGTTAACACACTTAACCTTACCACCACTAACCACACCAGCAACTAAGAATGTACCCGTTTCAATACGATCCGGTTGTACTTGATAGCTGCAGTCACCTAAAGATTCAACACCTTCAATGGTTAAGGTATCACTGCCAGCACCTGAAATTTTACCGCCCATGCCATTAATAAAACTAGCTAAATCAACAATTTCAGGCTCTTTGGCTGCATTTTCAATTGTTGTAATACCGTCCGCAAGTGCGGCCGCCATCATCAAGTTTCCAGTACCGGTAACACTGACCAGATCCATATATAGATGAGTGCCTTTTAAACGGCCATCAACACGCGCTTTAATAAAACCATCTTCAACTTTAATGGTTGCGCCCATCTGCTCTAAGCCATTAATATGCAAATTCACAGGACGAGCACCAATTGCACAGCCACCAGGCAATGAAATATCAGCTTCACCAAATCGGGCAACTAAAGGCCCTAATGCTAAAATAGAAGCGCGCATACTGCGCACTAACTCATATGATGCAGTGTAATTTTTCACACCTGATGCATTAATATGCACTTTATGGCCATCTTGTGACGCCTCTGCACCTAACTCTTTTAAAAGCTCAAGTGTTGTTGAAATATCTTTTAATAGAGGCACATTGGTTAAATGAACATCACCTTTTGATAATAACGTAGCAAAAAGAATTGGTAATGCCGCATTTTTAGCGCCGGAAATGCTAACTTCCCCTTTTAACTGGCAACCACCTTGAATTAAAAACTGACCCATCGAACTATCCTTCCGCTTACTAAATAAAATGTTTTTGTTTTTGCCATTCATCTGGCGTTAATGCTTTAATCGTTAATGCATGAATTGCATTGCTTGCGATCTCTGTCGTTAACGGCTCATAAATGATTTGTTGTTTTTTTACTCGGCTTAAATCAGAAAAGATATCACCCACAGCGATCACTTGAAAGGTTCCGTTTTCACCTTTAACGATACATTCATCGAGTACTAATGCCTGTTCTAATTTTTCTTTGATTGTTTCAATATTCATTGAACACCTTACGACTTAAAAAGAAAACTTAACCCATATAAATTGGCTAAGACTAATATTTTGTCAGACCCCCCTACAAAGCATAAATCTGAATAATTACTTTTAATTTGAGCTAAATATGCAATGCCGGCAGAATCTATGTTTTTTAATTGCTGTAAATCAATTACTTTTATATTTTGATAGCTAGCAATATCAGGAAAATGTTTACCTGATAACTCATTTAACAATAAGCTACCCGTTAAAACTATTGTCTCGTTATTTGCAGCGTTAGTCACGAGGAAAACTCTCTGTTTTTCTGCTCTAATAGCTCAATAACATGATTAATCCCTTTTTTTTGAATCAACTCATTAAGTTCAGAGTGTTTGGTATTTAACATGCTGATCCCTTCAGCTATCACATCAAAGACTTTCCATTCGCCTGTTTTTTTATTTTTCCGTAATTTAAAAGCTAATTGTGTTAATTGATCATTCTGATCTCGAATTCTAACAGCAATCGAAATTATTTTCTTTTCCTTAAAATGAGTGTTATCTAATATTTCAATCTCTTGTTGCTCATATTCAAACAATATATGTCCGTATGCATTTACCAAGTAGGTTTTAAATACTTCTACAAATTCATTACGTTGCGCTTTAGATGTGTTTTTTAAATGACGGCCCATCACCTTATATGCGGCATATTTATAGTCAAAATAGGGAATTAACTCTTCTTCTATCACCACGTTTATATAACTGGGTTCACTCTGCAGGCGCTCTTTTTCTGCAGTAATCCGTGCAAAGGTACTAATTGAAACTGAATGAATAACTTGATTGGGATCGCTCATATCAACAGTGGCACTGGAAGCAAAACTAACAAATAACAGCGTAATAACAGTGAATAAAATACGCATTATTTTTCCTTATTAATAGAATAAATAAATTGACCAATTAGATCTTCAAGTACCAGCGCTGATTTAGTATCTTCAATGCTGTCACCATCGCCTAACATCTCGATATCATCATCAATAAAACCCGGCTGAATGCCAATATATTGCTCACCTAATAAACCCGAAGTTAAAATAGCCAGAGAAGATGTTTCAGGATAAAAGCCTCTCTTTTCAAACATTGCCAATTGTACAATCGGGGTATAACTTTGCAGATCCAGACTAATATCTTCCACTCGTCCAACAACAACACCACCGAGCTTAACTGGCGATCGTACTTTTAAACCACCTACATTTGAAAAACTTGCGTAAAGCGTATAACTGCTTCCTTCTCCGCGTAATGAAAGGCCTGCAACACTAAAAGCTAATATTGCTAAAGAGAGCATTGCAGCAATAACAAACGTACCTACCCATAATTCCACTTTTTTCTGTGACATATTACATTCCAAACATAAAAACAGTTAAAATAAAGTTCATTTGTAACTTAAAATACAAACTTTCCAGCCATAAAAATTTCACTTTTTCTGTGGCAAGTCAGGTTCCAAACATAAAAACAGTTAAAATAAAATCCATTCCCAGCACTAACAATGATGAAACGACAACCGTTTGCGTTGTTGATTTACTAATACCTTGTGCATTTGGCACTACATAATAACCATTATAGAGTGCTACCCAAGTTATCAGGACTGCAAAAACAACACTTTTTATTACACCATTAAAGACATCCGGCATGTATTCAACACTGCCCTGCATCACAGACCAGTATGCACCACCATCAACTCCCTTCCAGCTAACGCCAATTAAATAACCGCCCCAGATTGCAATCACATTAAAAAACAGTGTTAGCATCGGCAAAGTTACAATACCCGCAAAAAAACGCGGGGCAATAACCCTTTTAAGGGGGGAAACGGCCATCATTTCCATACTGGCGAGTTGTTCTGTACTTTGCATTAATCCAATTTCAGCGGTTAAGGCTGAGCCTGCCCGCCCAGCAAAAAGTAGAGCGCCAACAACAGGGCCTAACTCTCGTAATAACGACAGAGCAACCATGCTGCCCAAGCTCTCCTCTGCAGCATAATCGACTAAAACATAATAACCTTGCAGACTTAATACCATGCCGATAAACAGACCGGATGTTAAAATGATCGGTAAAGATAAAATACCAAGCTGAAAGATTTGTTCAATAAACAGCGGAAATAGCTTATCATGAGGTTTCCCCCAAACCGTGCGCCAGAACATTAAACAACAACGACCTACCGTCTGCGCAAACTCTAAGCTAAATCGGCCAACAAAACGCACATTAGCGCTAATCATAGATTCACCTTTTGTAAGCCCGTTTTAAATTCAAAATCCTTAAAATAAAAAGGCACAGCCGCCCCACTCCTAACCCGCGCAAAATATAAGCTAAATCGGCCAACAAAACGCACATTAGCGCTAATCATAGATTCACCTTTTGTAAGCCCGTTTTAAATTCAAAAAAAATCATCACATTGGAAATGAAAAGGCACAGGACCTTCGTTTCGCCCAAGTAAAAACTGTTGCAGTAATGAGTTATCAGTTTGCTGTAAAATTGAATGAGCAGGCCCTTCGGCAATGATCTTTTGTTCAGCCAGCACATAAACATTATCGGCTATCGACAGTACTTCATTAACATCATGAGAAACAATAATAGAAGTTAAGCCAAGCGTCTGATTAAGCTGTTTAACTAAGTTAAGTAAAACATTCATGGAGATCGGATCTTGTCCCGTAAAAGGCTCATCGTATAAAATCATTTCAGGATCCAGTGCAATTGCACGCGCTAATGCAACCCGCCTTGCCATCCCTCCCGAAAGTTCAATTGGTTTCAGATCTTTGGCACCACGTAAGCCAACCGCTTCTAACTTCATTAAAACCAAAATCGAAAGCAAAGATTCATCGAGTTTACAATGTTCGCGAAGTGGAAATGCTACATTTTCAAATACAGAAAGTTCATTAAACAGCGCTCCACTTTGAAATAACATGCCCATTTTTTTACGGGCATCATACAATTCTTTATCAGAGCAGTTATGAATAGCGTTACCATTAAAAATAATCTCACCGCTGTCCACTGGCAGTTGTCCACCAATAAGCTTAAGCAAGGTTGTTTTGCCAATACCACTTGGCCCTAAAATCGCAGTAATTTTTCCACGCTCAAACTCAAAACATAAATTATCAAATAATAACCGTTCATTTCGAGAAAAGCAGAGGTTTTTAATCACAAGATGCTTTGAGTGTTTCATCAACAACTATTTTCTTCATATATAAATAAAGGTAACAGTGTAAAGATATGCCCTTTTTTATACAATTTATTAATAACAGAACTGCTACTTAATTTGCACAAATACAAATATTTACACTTATTCTATCTAGTTGTCTGAAATTTAAACACAATTGCACGTTAGCGCTTTATTTTTTAACTGATAACCGTGACAATAGTTAAACTAAAAATCATTGCTCGCGTTACAGGTGGCATTTTGTTATTTTGCCTATATACATGACTTTTTTATATATGACTTTTTTAATATTCGCATAAAATTACTTATTGAGAAATTAAATGTTCACAACACCCTACGGGAAAATTAGCGTTGAAAACTATCAACGCGCTTCAAAAATAAAATTACTCATTTGCGATGTAGATGGTGTGTTTTCTGACGGGCGGATCTATTTAGGCAACCAGGGTGAAGAGTTAAAAGCGTTTCACACTAAAGATGGATTTGGCATAAAAGCTATTTTAAAGTTAGGTATTGATGTTGCCATTGTTACTGGACGTCAGTCAAACATTGTCGAAAATAGAATGAAAGCTCTAGGTGTTCCTTATATTTTCCAAGGACAGGAAGATAAACTAACAGTATATCAATCTTTATTAAAGACACTGAGTTTAACAGCACAAGAAGTAGCCTATATCGGAGATGATGTGGTTGATCTACCTGTTATTGAGGATTGTGGTTTAGGTGTAGCTGTTAATGATGCTCATCCATTGGTTTTACAGGGTGCCGATTTAATTACCCAAACAAACGGTGGTTTTGGTGCAGTACGCGAGATTTGCGATCTCTTTCTACAATGTAATAACCAGCTTAATATCACGCAGGGTAAAAGTGAATAGATGACTAAACGCCAAAGTATCCCATTTATCTTATTATTGTTCGCATTTTTGCTGTGGTTATATTTTAAACCTGAAACGATTTTGCCGACACTGCCAAAGCATCAGCCAAATTATATTGCCTATAATGTTAGCAATGTTCATTTTGATGAAACAGGGAAAATCGGCCATAAAATATTTGCCGATAAAACAACCAGTTTTGCCAGCAAAGATATTACTGTCTTTGAAAATCCCAAAGTTATTATTTATATCGCAAATAAAGAAACTAATAACACAACTGTTTGGCAAATAAGCGGTGAAGATGGCATTCTTTATGAGCAAAACAAATTAATATTATCAAATGACGTATGGGTGGAAAACCTTAGTTTAGATCAACTAGTACAAACCATGGCAACAGAAAAATTAACTATACTACTGGATCAAAAAGAGATAAGCAGTGACCTACCTGTTACTTGGAAAGGGCCACAAATGCAGCAGCAAGGCATTGGTATGTGGGCCTCTCTAATCACTGAAGAATTAATTGTAAAAGATAACATTAAAGCGGTATACCTCAATGAAAACAAATAAAATAAGCATAATGATCAGCGCATTACTTCTTTCATTTTCAAGTCTTGCACTTGAGTCTGATTATAACCAGCCGATTAATGTTAGCTCGGTAAGTCAACATGCAAAAATGAAAAAGAATACTATTGTCTTTCTAGAAGATGTATTACTGACCCAAGGCAGCATTAAAATAACCGGTGACAAACTCACCGTTATTCGAGGCTCATTACCCAATCATGAGATAATGATCGCAGACGGTAAAGTAGCCACTTTTTATCAGACCCAGGATGACGGTAAACCCTTTGATGCAGAAGCAAATAGTATTCATTATGATGTTGCCAAAGGAAAAATAACGCTCACGGGTAATGCACAAGTAAAACAACTTGATAGCCAGATTAATGGTTCAAAAATAATTTACTTTCTTGAGACTGAAGAGCTAATTGTCAATACAGAAAAGGGCAAAGATGGACGTGTTAATACCGTATTTTTACCCGCGCAATTTGAAAAACCAAAAACAGATACAACTGAAAATAAAAACTCAGAAAAAGAAGAATAAATAAAATGGCTGAATTAATAGCAAAAGGTTTAGTAAAAAGCTACAAAGGTCGTACCGTGGTAAATGGTGTAAGTTTAACCGTAAAAACGGGCGAAATTGTCGGTTTACTTGGCCCAAATGGCGCAGGTAAAACAACCTCTTTTTATATGGTAGTTGGTTTAGTCAAACAAGATGAAGGCACAATCATTATTGATAATGAAGATATTTCTCATCACCCGATGCATATTCGCGCGCAAAAAGGGATAGGCTATCTACCACAAGAAGCCTCTATCTTTCGCCGTTTAACAGTCACCGAAAATATCATGGGTATTTTACAAATACGTAAGGAGCTAACTCAAGCTCAACGTGATGAAAAACTAGAGACCCTGCTCGAAGAGTTTCATATTACCCATATCCGTGATAACAAAGGCATGAGCTTATCAGGTGGAGAACGACGTCGTGTTGAAATTGCACGCGCACTGGCAACCGAACCTAAATTCATTCTCTTAGATGAACCTTTTGCCGGGGTTGATCCTATTTCCGTTATCGATATTAAAAATATTATTCAGCAGCTGCGTGATCGTGGTTTAGGTGTATTAATTACTGATCACAACGTACGCGAAACATTGGATGTGTGCCAGCATTCATATATCGTCAGCCATGGTGAAATTATTGCAATTGGGACGCAAGACGAAATATTAGCAAACGATCATGTAAAACAAGTTTATCTGGGTGAAGAATTTAAGTTATAGGTTATAGTTAGTCACTTAGTTCATAGAATTGCTTCGTATGAGGAAAAAAGTGTTTTGATGAAACAAGGTTTACAGTTGAAGATGGGTCAGCAACTTGCTATGACTCCTCAATTACAACAAGCAATTAAATTATTACAACTTTCCACACTTGACTTACAACAAGAGATCCAAAATGCTCTCGATGAAAACCCACTGCTTGAACAAGATGACAACAGTGGTATTGAAGAGGTTAATAAAGAGCAAGACAGTAGTCAGATAGATACCTCTGAGGCATTAACTAAGCAAGAATTTGCAGATGATTTACCCGTGGAAAACAGCTGGGAAGAGTCATATACAGCACCACCAACCACCTCAATTTCCTCTGGCACATCAAGTTATGAGGGAGAAGACACTGTATACCAAGGCGAGTCTTCAAATACTCTACAAGACCACTTAATCTGGCAGATGCAACTCACCCCTTTTTCTGAGACCGACCTACTGATCGCAACATCAATCATCGACTCTATTGATGAATCTGGATATTTAACAGCAAGTTGCGAGTCAATTTTAGAAAGTTTATCTCCTGAAGTCGAGGATCTTGAATTAGATGAAATTCTCGTCGTTTTAAAGCGTATTCAACATTTTGATCCGATTGGTGTAGCGGCTCGCTCAACACAAGAATGCCTGCAGATCCAGCTTCAGCATCTACCTCAACAGACACCATGGTTAAATGAAGCATTAATGGTACTTGAATTGCACATGGATCTGCTTGCTAATCGTGATTACCGCACGCTGGCAAGAAAAACTAAATTAAAAGAAGCTCAGTTAGCAGAGGTTATGCGCCTGATTCAAAGTTTAGAGCCTCGCCCGGGTAATCAAATTGAAGACAGTCAAGCGCAATATATCGTACCGGATGTTTATGTAAAAAAAATTGCAGGGCAATGGCGTGTATCATTAAACCAAGATTGTGATCCCAACCTTTCGGTAAACCAGAAATACGCTGATTTATGCAAAGGTAAGATTAGTAAAACCGATTCACAATTTATCAAGGGCCATCTGCAAGAAGCAAAGTGGTTTATTAAAAGCTTAGAAAGCCGTAATGAAACCTTATTAAAGGTATCCAATTGTATCGTACAGCAGCAACAAGCCTTTTTTGAATATGGCGATGAAGCGATGAAACCGATGGTCTTAAATGATGTCGCATTTGAAGTAGAGATGCATGAATCAACTATTTCCCGGGTCACCACACAAAAGTTTATGCATACACCAAGAGGCATTTATGAGCTTAAATTTTTCTTTTCCAGCCATGTTGCAACAGAAAGTGGCGGTGAATGCTCATCAACGGCTATTCGCGCGTTAATTAAAAAATTAGTCAGTGCAGAAATCACAACTAAACCCTTAAGTGACAATAAGATAACCCTGTTACTTGAAGATCAAGGGATCAAAGTGGCACGTCGTACAATTGCCAAATATCGTGAGTCACTGGGTATTCCGCCATCTAATCAACGTAAACAGCTACTTTGATTAATAGGGCAAGTAAGTGATGTTTAATGCATGGAATTGGAATAATCTTTGATGGATATTAAGAAATAGTTATTTCTTGATAGCCATTCACGAGTAAACTGCTACACTCGCGCGATTCTTTTACAGTGACTTAAATAGAATAAAATATGAAAATATCGACCTTATTAAGCAAAGATTCCGTTTTTAGCAAAACGAGCTGCACAAGCAAAAAAAGTGCATTAGAAAAAATTAGCCGTATTGCAGCTGAAAAATTAAATATCGATCCTCAGATATTATTTAATAATTTAATTGCCCGAGAAAAAATAGGCTCTACAGGTGTAGGATCAGGTATTGCAATCCCTCACGTAAAAATTGACAGCTCGTTGCCGGCAACTGCCGTCTTTCTGCAATGTGAAACTGCAATTGATTACGATGCATATGATGGTAACAAAGTCGATCTTCTGTTCGCTATTTTTGTTCCCGAAGACCGTTGCCAGCAATATCTTGTTGCACTTTCTGAAATCAGCAAAAAACTGTTAGATAAGCCTTTTTTACGTCAATTAAGAAATGCTGATAATGACCAGGCTCTTTTTGAGTTACTGCAGGCGGAATAAACCATAAAGTGGAGTAGAAATGAAATTAGTCATCATTAGTGGACGCTCTGGTTCAGGAAAAACAATAGCACTGCATGTACTTGAAGATTTAGGTTATAACTGCATTGACGGCGTACCATTTCAACTTCTTGAGCAATTAATTGATACTGTTGATGCAAAAAACAATAAAATAGCAATCAGCTTAGATATTCGTAACTTACCGACTAAAGCAGCTGAGATTGAGCAGTTACTTAGCTCATTAAAAAATAAAGTTGATATTGAAATCGTCTATTTGGATGCAATCAGCAGCGAATTAATCCGCCGTTATAGCGAAACAAGACGACTTCATCCGCTTTCCAAACAAAAGTTATCTTTATCGCAAGCACTTGAGCTTGAAAATGAACTGCTACAACCTATTCGTGACCGTGCGGCACTCGCAATTGATACCACAACGCTTTCAATTCATAACTTAAATGAACGCCTTAAAATTCATCTGCAAGGCACAGCGAAAAGCAACTTACTGATTATCTTTCAATCTTTTGGTTTCAAATATAAACATCCTGAAGATGCTGATTATATTTTTGATGTGCGTTTTTTACCAAACCCGCATTGGATACCTGAACTGCAAAAATACACAGGCTTGGATCAACCGGTAAAAGATTATCTTGATTCGCACAACTTGGTTAAACAGACGATTAACCAAATTGAAAACCTTTTTCATTCCTGGTTACCCCATCTTGAAACCAATAACCGCAACTACGTCACGATTGCAATTGGTTGTACCGGCGGAAAACACCGCTCAGTTTATGTAGCAGAGCAGATTGCAGCACGCTTTAAAACTAAGTACCAGGTGCAAATTGAACATAAGTGTTTAAAAGGGCAATAAACAGATGGATATCATCAGGCAAACAATTACAATACAGAACAAATTAGGTTTACATACACGTGCAACGATTAAGCTTGTTGAATTAGTTAACTCTTTTGATGCAACTATTACAATTAAACACCAAAATAAACAAGCTGATGCTGACAGCGTACTTGGTTTGCTGGTTTTAGAAACTTGCTATGGTCAAGAGATTGAAATACTTGCCAAGGGTAAAGAAGCAAAACAAGCGATGCTTGCCGTCACTAAACTAATAGAAGATAAATTTTTAGAAGAATAATTTTTAGAATAAAATAATAATAAGGGAGTCATGCCATGCTGGAAAATACTGATGTACAAAATGCCCAGCAACGCCTCCAGGAAGTAAACAAAGCCCTTGAAAGTGGCATGTTTGTTAAGGCTCGCGGCATTCTTGAAAAGATGCCAGCTTGTGATGTAGCCCTACTGCTTGAATCCTCTCCTCCAGCCAATCGTAAAGTCCTATGGAATTTAACCGATCACGATCAACAGGGTGAAATTCTTGAAGAGTTAAATGAAGATGCAAAAGATGGCATCATCAGTTTAATGGGCGCATCAAATTTAGTTGCCGCCACAGAAGGTATGGATACAGATGATCTTGCCTATATTTTACGTGGTATCCCGGACAGTCTCTATCAAGCTGTATTACAACAGATGGACGAACAAGACCGACACCGTGTAGAGCAAGCACTTGCTTACCCCGAAGATACTGCCGGCTCGATGATGAACACTGACACTATCACTCTTCGACCGGATGTTTCAATTGATGTTGTACTGCGTTACTTACGTTTAAAAGGTGAATTACCAGAAGCAACCGACACCCTGTATGTAGTCAATGAAGATGACCAGTTAATTGGCGATGTCCCCTTATCAACATTACTGACGGTTGATCCGTCTCTTTCTGTTGCACAAGTAATGGATAATAAAACAGAAACCTTACTCGCAGAGATGGATGAAGGTGAAATAGCCAAACTATTTGAACGTCATGATTGGGTCTCAGCGCCTGTGGTTGATTCACAAAACCACCTGCTGGGTCGAATCACCATTGATGACGTAGTTGATATTATCCGCGAAAACGCCGAACACTCGATGATGGGTATGGCGGGTATGGATGATGATGAAGATACTTTTGCTCCCATTCTGCCCAGTACAAAACGTCGTACCGTTTGGCTGTCAATTAATTTAATTGCGGCATTCATTGCCGCATCTGTAACTAATATGTTTGAAGCAACATTAGAGCAGATGGCGACCCTTGCGATATTGATGACCATAGTACCGAGCATGGGCGGTATTGCAGGCAATCAGACACTTGCTTTAGTTATTCGCGGGATTGCTGTCGGCCATATCGGTAGCAGCAATACTAGATGGTTAATCGGCAAAGAAGCGGCGATTGGCATTCTTAATGGTTTGATTTGGGCGTTTTTAGTAGCGACTGCAGTTACCCTATGGAAAGGCGATCTTGCTGTTGGTTTAATTATCGCAGGCGCGATGTTTATTAATCTGTCTGTTGCCGGAATAGCAGGGGTCACCATTCCGCTAGTTATGCATAAATATAAAATAGATCCCGCACTTGCAGGCGGTATGGCGTTAACAACAGTCACCGATGTGATTGGTCTGTTTTCTTTCTTAGGTATGGCGACCTTAGTGTTAGGCTACTGATCCCCTTGCCATCTACCCCTGCACAAACTCTAACCAAGACTCTATGAGATTCAAAAAATCTTCCAGTCCGCAGGATGCTTGAATCTCTAAGTCATAAAACGCCAAATCCCCTTCCAAATCAATCTCATCCTGATTATTCAGTAAACTGTGATTAATCACTTGCGCTTCATCTTGATTAACTAAAAGTGAAAACTCACTACCGGTTAATTTTACATCTGTAATAGCGCGTTGCTGCAATAAAACAATCTTAGCGAGCAGATCTTCTATCCAATCTACCGCTTGCCCCTCCTGCTCTAACCAGGTTGCAAAAGCCTCATGACCCATAGACAACTTGACAGTCGCTTGCTCGCTAATAAAATCTTTTCTAAATTCAAATTCCATATTTTCTCAAAATAGCTAGTAAAATTAACAGTACATATTAACGGGCAGTATACATGATTGATGGTATTTTTAACCTGCCTATGTGGCAGAGTAATTAGTCTCATTTCCACGTTCAGCATGGGAATGCAGAGATTCCTAGCCAATTGGCATTGAAGGAAGCTGTCGCTTGTAAGCGTTTGCTTGATCTTTCATAAAAAATCAGCAAAAAATTAGAGGACATCCAAGCCTTTTACAAATCTATCAATGCGGCTAGGAAATTTACGTTTACGTTTTTCTTGGCTGGAAAATGAGTTTAGCAAGATAAAAAACGTACGGGCGGAATACCAACAAATAAAGGTAAACCATACACCTCAAGCTCACGCAAACTAATAGTGTTATGCATTCCCACGCGGAGCGTGAGGAACGAGAAAAAAACAGCTAGTGATCTTATATTAGACAAAAAAAAGGCGCTTTAAAAGCGCCCTTTGTAAACAGATTCAAACCGTAATGTTATTTACGTTTTACCGCTTTGGCATTGGGCAGATCGGTAATAGAGCCTTCATATATTTCAGCAGCTAAACCAACTGACTCATGCAGTGTCGGGTGCGCATGAATAGTTAAGGCAATATCTTCAGCATCACAGCCCATCTCAATTGCCAGACCGATTTCACCCAGCAGTTCACCTGCATTTGAACCAACGACAGCGCCGCCGATTACGCGATCTGTTTCTTTATCAAAGATAAGTTTAGTTAATCCATCGCTGCAATCTGATGCGATTGCCCGGCCGGAAGCAGCCCAAGGAAACACTGATTTTTCGTAATTAATGCCCTGCTCTTTTGCTTCTTTTTCAGTTAAACCGACCCACGCCATTTCCGGTTCAGTATAAGCAATTGATGGGATTGTTTTCGGATCGAAATAATGTTTTTTACCCGAGATAACTTCAGCTGCAACATGCCCTTCATGCACACCTTTATGCGCAAGCATAGGTTGACCGACGATATCGCCGATTGCATGGATATGCGGCACATTAGTGAGCATCTGTTTATCAACTTCGATAAATCCGCGCTCGGTCACTTCAATACCCGCTTTTTCGGCATCCAGTGATAAACCGTTTGGCACACGACCGACCGCCACTAATACTGCATCATAAGCTTTTGCTGTCGCTGGTGCGTTTTTGCCTTCAAAGGTGACATAAAGCGCGTCTTCCTTAGCATCAACCGCGGTCACTTTGGTTGATAGCATAATATTAAACTTGCCCTTCACTTTCTTAGTGTAAACCTGCACGATATCTTTATCGGCCGCCGGCACTAACTGCTCGGCAAATTCTACAACATCAACATCAGAGCCCAGTGATTTATATACAGTTCCCATCTCAAGGCCGATAATACCGCCGCCTAAAATAAGTAAACGTTTTGGCACACAACGTAACTCTAATGCGTCTGTTGAATCCCATACACGATGATCATCATGTGGAATAAAGGGAAGTTTAACTGGCCGTGAGCCCGCTGCGATAATGGCATTATCAAAATTAACGGTGGTTTTCTCATCGTCCCCTTGCACGACAATGGTATTGGAGCCAGTAAATTTACCGAAACCGTTTACCACGGTAACTTTACGCATCGATGCCATGCCCTGCAGGCCGCCCGTCAGCTGTGAAACAACTTTATCTTTCCAGATACGGATTTTATCAACATCGGTTGATGGCTCGCCAAATAATACACCGTGTTCAGCTAATGCTTTGGCTTCTTCAATCACTTTTGAAACGTGCAATAGTGCTTTTGACGGGATACAGCCCACGTTCAAACAAACACCACCAAGCGTACTGTATTTTTCAATTAATACAGTTTCCAGACCTAAATCGGCGGCGCGAAATGCTGCTGAGTAACCCGCAGGGCCAGAGCCGAGTACCACTACTTGTGCTTTAATTTCTTTACTCATGTAAACCTCTGTAAAAGTGTTCCATCGAAGACTGTTTTGAGTCTATGTAATTGTTAACTAAATGCAAAATAAAAGGTCGACAAATGCCGACCTGTTAACATTATTATAAAATTAGCGTGCGTAGATCAGCTAGATAGTTATTAATTGCGGTAATGAAACGTGCACCATCAGCACCATCGATCACACGGTGATCGTATGAAAGAGCAAGAGGAACCATTAAACGAGGTTCGAACTCTTTACCATTCCATAACGGTTTCATTGCTGATTTTGAAACGCCTAAAATAGCCACTTCTGGAGCATTTACGATAGGTGTAAATTGTGTACCGCCGATGCCGCCCAGGCTGGAGATAGTCATGCTTCCGCCCTGCATATCTTTAGCGGTTAATTTACCCGCTCGTGCTTTTTTAGATATTTCACCGATTTCACGTGAGATATCGTAAATACCTTTATTTAATACATCTTTAACTACCGGTACGACCAGACCGTTCGGTGTATCAACCGCAATACCGATATTAAAGTATTTTTTCAGAATTAAGCTTTCACCATCAGCTGATAATGACGAGTTAAAGTTAGGGTATTGCTGAAGTGCTTTGGCAACAGCTTTCATCATAAATACCAGCGGACTAATTTTAACACCGAGATCTTGCTTAGCTGCAATGGCATTCTGCTCTTTACGGAAGCTTTCCAGATCTGTGATATCCGCTTCATCAAATTGCGTAACATGGGGAATGGTTACCCAGTTACGGTGCAGTGTAGGACCGGATATCTTCTGAATACGTGAAAGTGGTTTCTCTTCGATTTCACCAAATTTAGAGAAATCAATTTGCGCTGCAGCGATTACCTGTAGGCCGTTTCCACCGCCAGTAACTGTTGAAGCCGTTGCTTTAGGACGAGATAATTCATATTTAACAAATGCCTGTACATCTTCTTTTAAGATACGTTTTTTACGACCCGTACCTGTTACTTTGCTTAAATCAACACCAAACTCACGAGATAAACGGCGCACAGAAGGAGATGCATGAATTGCACCGCCTTTAGATTGTTCATGCGTTGCAGGGTGATGCGGCACTGGCGGTTCTTTTGGCGCAGGGGCTGGTGCTTGTGGAGCTTCAACCGGCGCGGCGGCAACAGGAGCTGCTGAACCTTCACTTACTGTTTCAACAATCAGGATTAAACTGCCTTCAGACACTTTATCACCCGCTGCGATTTTAACTTCTTTAACGATACCGGCAAACGGTGCAGGCACGTCCATTGATGCTTTATCACCTTCAACGCTAAGGATGTCCTGTTCCGCTTCGATAACATCACCAACAGACACTAATACTTCTGTTACTTCAACTTCATCACCGCCGATATCAGGAACACAAACTTCTTGCAGTTCGCTTACTGATGCAGCAGCCGCTGCAACAGCTGTTTCTACAACAACTTCTGCTTTTACTTGCGCAGCAGGAGCCGCTTCTACCACAGGAGCTTCAATTGCAGCAGAAGTTTCTCCAGCAACTTCAACGATTAATACAATGCTACCTTCAGAAACACTGTCACCAACTGTGACTTTAATCTCTTTAACCACCCCCGCAACAGATGATGGCACATCCATTGCAGCTTTATCACCTTCTATCGAAAGGATATCTTGATCTTCGGCGATCGTATCGCCAACAGAGACTAGAATCTCTGTGATATCAGCAGCATCAGAGCCAATATCAGGTAGTAAAAATTCTTTTAATTCAGACATAATAATTTTTCCTAATCAATAAAAACAGTTAAGCCATGCTGATAAGCATGGCTAATACTTTGTTTTATTTACGCTAATAATGGGTTGATTTTGTTCACATCGATATCAAATTTGGCGATTGCTTGTGTCACAACACTGCGTTCAACGGAGCCTGATTTAGCCAGTTCATGCAGCGTTGCAACAACCACATAACCTGCGTTAACTTCAAAGTGACGACGTAAGTTTTCACGGCTGTCACTGCGACCGAAACCATCTGTACCTAATACACGGTATGTGCCAGGTACATATGCACGTACTTGTTCTGCGTATGATTTCATGTAATCCGTACAAGCAACCGTTAACACACCCTCTTCAAGCTGCTCTGTAATATAAGCTTTTTGCTCGGCAGCTTCGGGGTTAAGCATATTGATACGATCGATTGCCTGACCGTCACGCGCTAACTCATTGAATGAAGTTGCACTGAATACGGTTGAATCAATACCGTAATCATTTGCAAGAATATCCGCAGCTTTACGTACTTCCAGCATAATAGTACCGGAGCTAAGCAGCTGTACTTTCGCTTTACTTGTGCCTTTCACTTCGTCTAACTTGTAGATACCTTTACGGATCCCTTCTTCAACACCTTCAGGCATTTCAGGTTGAACGTAGTTTTCGTTCATTACAGTCAGGTAGTAGAAGATATCTTCCTGATCATCATACATACGTTTCATACCGTCCTGTACGATAACAGCTACTTCGTAACCGTATGTCGGATCATAAGTAATACAGTTCGGGATAACACCCGCTTGAATATGACTGTGCCCATCTTCATGTTGCAGACCTTCACCGTTAAGTGTAGTACGACCAGCAGTTCCGCCGATCATAAAACCACGTGCACGTTGATCACCCGCAGCCCAAGCCATATCACCTACACGTTGGAAACCAAACATTGAGTAATAGATGTAGAAAGGAATCATCGGCATATCATTAGTACTGTATGACGTTGCTGCTGCAACCCAATCACACATAGCGCCTAACTCATTGATACCTTCCTGTAATACCTGACCTTGTGTATCTTCACGGTAGTAAGCAACCTGCTCCCTGTCCTGTGGCGTATATTTCTGACCTTCACGCGAGTAGATCCCTACTTGACGGAACAGACCTTCCATACCAAAGGTACGCGCTTCATCAGGGATGATTGGCACAATATGTTTGCCGATTGCTTTGTCTTTAAGTAGCGCAGTTAATACACGAACAAATGCCATGGTTGTCGAGATTTCACGGCCATTTGAACCTGCAAGTAACGCTTTAAACAGATCCAGTTTTGGAATGTCTAATTCAACAGTTGTCTGCATACGACGCTTAGGCAGAAAACCGCCTAATGCTTGACGACGTGCTGTCATGTATTTAACTTCTTCAGACTCAGGTCCCGGATGGTAATAAGGTAGCGACTCAAGATCTTCATCTTTTACTGGGATATTGAAACGATCTCGGTAATGACGAACAGCATCTGTTGCCATTTTCTTAACACCGTGGGCAATATTTTTACCTTCACCCGCATCGCCCATACCGTAACCTTTAACGGTTTTAACAAGCAGTACACTTGGACGTCCTTTGGTTTCCGCTGCCTTTTTATAAGCTGCATAAACTTTGAATGGATCATGTCCACCACGGTTTAAACGGTAGATATCTTCATCTGACATATTGGCAACCATCGCCGCCGTTTCAGGATATTTACCAAAGAAGTGTTTACGCGTGTAAGCGCCGCCTTTCGCTTTAAAGTTCTGGTAATCACCATCAACTGTTTCTTCCATCAGTTGCAGCAGTTTACCCGTTTTATCCTGTGCTAACAGTGCATCCCAGTAACGCCCCCAAACAACCTTGATAACTTCCCAGCCTGCGCCGCGGAAAGTGCCTTCAAGTTCCTGGATGATTTTACCGTTACCGCGAACAGGACCATCTAAACGTTGTAAGTTACAGTTAACAACAAATACTAAGTTATCCAGTTTTTCACGCGATGCCATACCGATCGCACCAAGTGCTTCCGGCTCATCAATCTCACCGTCACCTAGATATGCGTAAACTTTTTGCTGAGAGCAATCTTTAATGCCGCGATCGGTTAAGTATTTAAGGAAACGCGCCTGGTAAAGTGCCGCGATTGGACCTAGGCCCATAGACACTGTAGGGAACTGCCAGTACTCTGGTAATAATTTAGGATGCGGGTATGAAGGGATGCCTTTACCATCAACTTCCTGACGGAAGTTATCTAGTTGCTCCTCACTAATACGACCTTCAAGGAATGAACGTGAATAGATACCCGGTGCAATATGACCTTGGAAATAAACTAAGTCCCCACCATCAACATCACTTGGGCCGCGGAAAAAGTGGTTAAATGCGACATCATAAATCGTTGCTGAAGAAGCAAAACTAGAGATATGACCGCCTAGTTCCAGATCTTTTTTCGAAGCACGCAATACAGTTACCAAAGCATTCCAACGGATAATCGCACGAATACGCTGCTCTAATGGCAAATCACCAGGGAAGTGTGGCTCTTGTCCCGGGGTAATGGTATTAATGTATGCGGTTGTAGAGTTAAATGGTAAGTGGCCACCGCTACGACGAGTTTTATCAATCATTTTTTCAAGTAAAAAATGCGCACGCTCAGTGCCCTCTTCTTCAATCACGGCTTCAAGTGCATCTAACCACTCTGAAGTTTCTTGCGAATCAATATCACTGTTTAAGATGTCAGTCATGACACTTTCCTTCTCTATCACTAAATAATCTTAACCGTTAAGTTAAGTGCTTAATAATAACTATTTAGAAAACCAATCCCAGGCTGGCACAGCCGACCTTTAGTCAGATAAGCCATCTAAATAGTTACCCGTTTTGTTTTTAAAAAAGTTAAAACCGCCCTAATTCGCGTTTAAATGAACTCTCTTCACGTAACATAACAAGACGTGTTTCTTCTATATAAATCAGATGTCGCGCCGATGCTTCTTGTGCTTTTTTGGGTTGCTTGGAAAGAATAGCTTCAAGCACCTGCAGACGATGTTGATCAATTTTTTTAGCGACTTCAGGATAGCGGTAAAGTTGCTTCACATTGTCAGCTATATTTTTTTCAAGTAATGGTTTAATGCCACGCGCTAAATGTAAAAAGACCACATTGTGAGATGCTTTTATCACAGACAGATAAAACACTGCGACACTCTGTATTTCCAGTTCTAAATCATTAGCTTGTTGCGCTTTTTTAATTGCATCAAAACTATTTTTAATGACGCTGAAATCTTCTGCACTGCCGCGCAGTGCTGCGTAATACGCAGAAACCCCTTCTAATGCATAACGAAATTCTAATAAGTCATATTGAGATTCAGGGTGCGTATTTAATAGTTCAAATAATGGATCCGTTAACTGCTCTCGCAACTCTTCCTTAACATAAGTACCACCACCTTGACGGCGAGTGAGTAAACCTTTTGATTCTAAGCGCTGGATAGCTT
>JABXKR010000047.1 GCA_013619145.1 Psychromonas sp.
ACTGTCAACTATCATGGCATTTTGTCCGCCCGTTTCTGCAATCAAAATGGCAGGGTCGCTGCTTCTGTCTGCCAATGTTTGATTAATTAAGCGTGCGCTATTGATTGAGCCGGTAAAGACAACTCCCCGAATTCTCGGATCGTTAATTATTGTGCTGCCAATTTTGCTATCACCCGGCAGGCATTGAACAACCTGTTTGGGAAATCCAGCCTGGTAGAGCAGTTCAATCACCCTATAGGCGATTAAGCTCGTTTGCGGGGCGGGTTTGGCAATCACAGTATTACCGGTCACTAAAGCCGCACTGATTTGGCCGACAAAAATAGCTAAAGGAAAATTCCACGGGCTGATACAAGCAAATACACCTAAAGCAGTTCGTTGATAATCTTTCTCCTGATCACCGAACATTTGCGCCGCTTTGACTGGCCAATCTGACAGTGCACAAGACGCGTAATAACGGCAAAAATCAATTGCTTCACGTACTTCATCAAGTGCATCTTGAATAGTTTTACCCGCTTCTAAAATGCACAAGGCGACCAACTCGGCTCTGTTCTCTTGTAATAAATCGGCTAAATTAGTTAAGCACAAACAACGCTCTGTTACAGGACGGTTATTCCACGCTGCAAAAGCAGATTGAGCATCAGTAATGGCTGCGGTTATCTGTTCTGTTCGCATCCATTTAACATCGCCAATCTCAAGATTATGGTCAAATGGTGCAAAAACGGCTTGCTTCTGTAAATCGATTACTGCGGCTGTTATTTGTGGTTTAGCATGCCATTTAAAACAGATAAAAGCAGCGATCTGTTGATAAAAATCATTGCGCTCAAATTCATTATTAATATTCAACCCCAATGAATTATCACGTTTATTAGCAAATAAATTTTCTGGTAATGGGATATTGGGATGGCTTACACTTTTAAAGTGGTTAAGTAAATCAACCGGATGCTCAGTTAATTTATCTAATGAATAATTAGGATCCGCCAGTTGTGAGACGAAAGAATTATTCGAACCATTTTCTAATAAACGCCGCAATAAATAGGGTAATAGATCGTGATAATTACCTATCGGAGCATAAATGCGAACCTTCTGCTGATAACGCTCTAATAAGATCTGATATAAACTTTCACCCATGCCAAATAGTCGTTGAAATTCATAGTCTCGATGACCTGATATAGACAAAACAGCTGCAATAGTTTGTCCATTATGAGTGGCAAATTGCGTTGACAGTAATCCTTCGATGAATGGTTTTAACAAAAACACACTGCAAGCTAAATAGGAAACATCAGTGCTTTGTTTGCGGGTGAAAACAGGATAACTGCTTAGACCGCGTTGCTGGCACTGTTTAATTTCACTGTCCCAATATGCGCCTTTAACCAGACGAACAGGAATTTTATCTCCTTGTTTTTTCGCTAATGCCGCCAACCAAAGCAGTACATGTATAGACCGTTTTAAATAGCTTTGTACCACCAGTCCTAATTGTCCCCAGCCTTGTAAACTAGGATGTTGATATAGTTTTTCAAATAATATTAAAGAGATCTCTAAACGATCAGCTTCTTCGGCATCAATAGTGATCGGCACCGCTAATTTTTTGGCAAGCTTTAGTAATTTAAGCAGACGATTAAACAGCTCTGTAAATACAGCCTCTTGATAACGGCTTTCATAACAGGGATCTAATGCGGAGAGTTTAATAGAAACAGAGCTGGCAGCTGTTTTAGATATTTTACCTTGTTGTCCAACAAACTCGATAGCTTGTTGATATTTTTCATAATAATTCTCTGCGTCAGCTGTTGTTAATGCCGATTCACCTAACATATCAAAGGTGTAACTTAACCCCGGCAGTGACGGCTTATGCGCCTGCTTTGCAGCATTTTTTATATCCTGGGCAAAGACAAACTGTTTTGCTAAGAGTCCCATCATTTGATAGGTGATTTTACGAATAAGCGCTTCACTGAATTTGTTGATTAACGATAAAACCGCCTGCAGTGCGGGTGGATTTCCATGTTCAGACCCGGCAGGGGGCGTTACTAACTTACTGCCTAATAAAAGCCCCCAGGTAGAAGCGTTAACCCAAAATGAATCGGCATGATTGAGGTGAGTGATCCAATCCGCCGAAGATAATTTATCACGGATTAATGCATCTGCAGTGGTTGGGTCCGGAATGCGCAATAAACTTTCAGCTAAACAGATTAAGGTGATGCCTTCTTCATTATTTAAAGGGTATTCGAGTAATAAAGCATCTAGAGTTTTGAGTGAGTGGTTTTGACAGCGTGCTTGCGTTATTAGATCTATCGCCAGAGTTTTTGTCTGCTGTTTTTGACTATCCGAGCTATTTA
Organism: Psychromonas sp.; assembly: GCA_013619145.1. GTDB lineage: Bacteria > Pseudomonadota > Gammaproteobacteria > Enterobacterales > Psychromonadaceae > Psychromonas. Next base: position 2,331 of record JABXKR010000047.1, read on the forward strand.
GTAAGCTTAAACACTGGGTTAAAATGTCACTCTGATCATCATTTACTGCGCGCACAAAATCAGACCAGAGTGAAGCTGAGGATCTCTCAATAATATTTTCGTTTAGTACTTCACATGCGAGAAACATAAAAACTCCTTTACCGAGTGTTGCGACTGTTTCCTTTTGTTATAGCTCACAGGAGTTTATTGTGCGAATCTTAGCTGTGCTAAATAACAAAGGTTAGCAAACTGATGGTTGCAAGCTAATAATGAGATTACGAAATAAAAGAAAGGAAAATTAAATGGTCGGCGAAACAAAGTTAAGTAAATTATTAGCCTCAATGTCACCAGTGGTGCTAACTGATCAATATGTTTTTTGCACTGTCACTGGTTTATATGGAGATTATAGTGAATTAAATCCGTTAGCGACCTTTGCTGAAGCTGAAGGCTTAACGTTAGTTATCACCAAAGAAAAAGCGGATAACGCTTTACTTAAATATGAATCAGTATTTAAAGGTATTACTTTAACCGTACATTCCAGTCTTGATGCCGTTGGCTTGACGGCAGCTGTTGCGGGAAAACTTGCAGAAAAGGGCATTAGCGCTAATGTTATTGCTGCTTATTACCA
>JABXKR010000177.1 GCA_013619145.1 Psychromonas sp.
GTACATAAGCCGTTTTGATTCCTTTAGTTTTACATACTCTTAACATCGTCCGCTGCCAAACAGAATGGTCATTGCTAAGAAAAATTATATTCACCTTTTTTGAATCTAGAACCAAGTGATAAAAAATATACAAACCATAAGAAAACACGAATCTGTCTAGCCTACATAGCAACATTTGTTTTCTAAAAACATCTTCCTCAATAAAGTATTTGTATATAACTAAAGGAATAAAAAAAATAGAAATCAAATATGGCCACATCTCAAATGAATCATTGTTTAAGCGATTTGTCTGATTACCAAATTTTATATGGCTCGCTTTAACGCTCAGATTTAACTTATCAAGGGCTAAAAATTGATTCCTAGTTCCAGACATAAGCAGCACTCGAGAGTTAAACTTGGACAACTTGCATTTAAAATAAAGCACAGACATTAGCACATGGAAAAATAGCCTAATAACTCCTTCGAGTATACCCAGCTTACCAGATGATGTAATTTCAACCTGATTTATTTCTTTTGATGATATATCCCAATTAAGATCGAATATATCGAGTTTAACTATCCCTTTTAACAAACAAAATTCCTTTTAAACCTTTTTTAATTGCTTCAATAAAACCATCTAAAGTAGATTCAAGACCTCTAAACTTTTTAAATCCATCATTTCGATCAGTAGATATCATTGAAGTTAATATTCTTACATTGTTTACAGATGCTTGTTTAAAAACATGCTTATTACGATATTTCGCAAGGTCACAGAGCAAACCTAAAGAGAGATTTTTCATATACTCTTGATAGCAAGGAACTGATATTTTTATGGGTAGACTAATCCCATAGTCACATCCCCTTCCATCCTGTTCCAATAAATATGATATTTTACGCCTTTTCAACATCGACACGTGAGCATGAACCCTAAATCCGACATGAAGATCTGCGTCATCATAAACGCTCAAGCCTTCATTTTTGTTCTTATATATAAAATCGACTTGAAGTCCCATGTCAGATGATAATTTATAGATAATATCGTTTTTCCCATGTAAAGCCACAACAATAGAGGCCTCCGGAAATAATATTTTCAATTCAGTGATTAATTGAGAAAATGCGTTTTTATACGCAATTCCTCTATGCGGGTCTGAAACAACAATTTTTTTCACTTCTGTTAGTGTGTCGAATTCTACATATTCAAAATTCTTATCATAGAAAGCAACGTCACCAGTGAAGGATAGATTTTTAGCTCCAATTTTATTCAGATAGTTGTAGCTTAAACTGCCACGTACACCAAAATGAATTGCGCTGTTACTTAAAGCGATAAGTGTTTTTTCTGATTCATCTACAAGGTAATCATCCATATCAGAGAGAGATGATACATCTAATGCAGTACCAGATGAGACTATATACATTGGTTTATTTGCATCTATCAATTTGTCTACAAATGGATACTCTTTTTTCGAAAAGTTTGGCCTGATTGCCAAACATGCAAAGATAATCGCATCCGAGCTTGCTATTATTTCTGCAACTTCATTCGTATATTCCTGCTCTCTCCATATTGTAACAATCTCATGTTCAAATTCAGAAGTTTCCCTAATTAGGGAGATCAGGGAGTTTGTAATGAGTTGATCTCCAATATTTTGACTCCCTGTTTGAGGGTAAGTCGTGATCAAAATATATTTTTTCAATTTATTAAACTCTATAAAAATTAAACCAAGGCATTGAAACTAATCGCTTTGAAGCAAAAAACACAGCTACTAGTCTTAATACCGCACTAAATAAGCCTGAAATCACAGGTGCATATATACCATATTCTTCGATTAACAAAAGTGTTAGCACAATTCCAAAAACACCAGTTGAAACTGAAATGGAAGAAAGCACCCACAATTTTTTCGAATATAATATATAGTTAACAAAGGCTAGATATAAACCATTTAATACTTGAGATACCATTATGACTCTTACCAAATCTGCAGCTTGATGGTATTCAACAGAAGAAATCCAAACTACCACGTAATAGCCAACCCAAGATAATGGATAAGTTATTAATAAACACGCCAGAACAATTAACCAAGTTATTTTAACAACCCTTTTCTTTTCATTGGTATCATTGTTTTTTAAAATACGGAACAAGCTTGGATTTAGAGCTTTATTTACCCCATCAAATAATAGGTTTAATACTAACGACACTTGTATAGCAAGCATTAGTATTCCCACGCTTCTTTCATCCATAAACTTATTAACAATAATACGGTCTGAAAATGATATTATATATATTCCCAAAAGATGTGGGAGTATCCCTATGCCCTGGTTTAATAAGTCATTAATATAACTTTTTGAAATTTTCCTATTCTTATAATACCCATCTTTAAATAGAGAGAAAATACAACATGTAGAAATAATAATTATTACAAAAATATATGAATATATTCTCGACCGACTGTCATCAAATAAATAATAATATAAGACAAAAAATAATGTTATTAACAATACAGATTGCATGAGCTGTATGGTTGCGTATTTTATTGACTCATAATTAACTTGCCATTGGCCTAACCTAACTTTAATGAAATATGCAAATAGTGATGTCCATAGTGATAAGTGCAACGTTTCGACATTTACGTTTATGAGGTTTGATATATAATCATCAAAAACACAAACAGCTATGTATAAAGTCAAGAAGCTAGCAATAAGCACCAGGTTTGCATTATAAAAATACGCAGATCTATTTTCTGCTGTCACATTTTTATTATAATTAAACCGCAACAATGGGCCATTTGTTGATAGACCAACAAATATACAAAACATTCCAACCATAAGTTGAAACATTGCAATTGTGCCATACTCTGCGGGACTTAGATTGTGCGTAAGAAAAGGAGTCAAAATAAATGGCACTAATGCCACTATCATATTCCCTCCCGTATACACTACGATATTTATATTCCTCACAACAACCAATCTTTAATCATTTCTTTTTTCAGACCTGTTCCTGAAAATATATCTACATTAGCGGTTTCCCCAAGTACTTTATCATATAGCTTTGGTGCCATTCCAAAACCAGGTCTAATACTTCGTACATTTTCTGCAGTAAACTTTTCACCCGCTTTAATATCTTTTACGACATATAGTGAACGCCGAAACTTAGCATTACCTTTCTCTGCTTCGGTACGCTCATAATTTATTCGCCCGAGTGCCTGCCAAGCAGTTTTACTATCTTGACATAATTGTGCTAATTCATGGGGTTCAAGTGAGAAGCTATCATCTGCCCCGCCACCACTCCTATCCATAGTTACATGCTTTTCTATTAAACATGCGCCAAGCACCACAGAAGCCACTGCAGTTGCATTATCAATTGTATGGTCAGAAAGTCCAGACAACACATTAAAACGCTCAGAGATATCTGCGATTGTTCTTAAGTTATATTGTTCTGCAGGGGCTGGATAGCCACTCACACAATGCAGCACAACCAGCTCTTTACAGCCATTTTCACGAGCACAGTCAACCGCCTCTTGAATCTCAGTTTGATTTGCCATCCCCGTTGACATAATCATTGGTTTACCCGTTTGCGCAACCCGCTTAATCAGAGGTAAATCAATTAATTCAAAAGAAGCTATCTTATAAGCAGGCGCATCTAGCTCCTCCAACAAATCAACCGCACTGAAATCAAATGGTGAGCTGAAAATCGTGATACCTAACTGTTTTGCCTTTTCAAATAAAGGTTTGTGCCACTCCCACGGCATATGCGCACCTTTATATAATTCATACAATGTTTGCCCATCCCATAAACCACCGTGAATCTGAAACTCTTCAGAATCACAATCCATGGTAATGGTGTCATGAGTATAAGTTTGCAGCTTGATGGCATCAGCTCCAGCCTTCTTGGCTTCTTCCATAATCTGGTAAGCGCGATTAATATCACCATTATGGTTAGCTGAAAGCTCAGCAATGATGTATGGAGGGTGATCTAGACCAATTTTTCTGTTCTCAATCGTTATATAAGGTTTCATTACTATCTCAATGAATTGGAGGACGAATAAATGTATCAACAGCCGAATGTTGATAGTTGGCAACTGTAAAGAGCCTTTGAGAGGCTATATTTTCTTCTAACACGGTTGCTTGAATTGTAATGTCAGGGTGCATTATATCAATATATGCAAGCGCTTCTTTCGCATAACCTTTCCCAAAATACTGAGGGTCGATAAAGATGGAAAGCACATAGTTATCTTCAGACAGCCTATCTAAACGTAAAACGCCTATGCTATCTTTATCAAGTAGTGATTCAATAATATAAAAATAATCATGAATAGACTGCAGTTTAGCATGCATCCATTTCTGATGACCTTCCCATGTCGGCGGCTCGGGTATGAGTGCGTATTTTCGTGTTTCAGGCAAAATCTGCCACTCAAAAACCTGCTTAATATCGGACTTAGCGGCACACCGTAATGTAATTAAATTTGAGACATTGTTGCATAATGTATTAACGCACTGAGCAACACGTAATAAACCTAATCCATCACACAGTGACAAGTTAGCCACTCGCATTGTTGACCATGCATCAATCATAGTTTGATATGCGGGCAGTAAAGTCGCGATTATCTCGTCAAGATTCACCCGAATGGCTGCACCAGCCTGAACTAATTGAGCGCTTATTGTTTCTTGGTTTTCAGCCAAGGGAATAATAATACTCGGTATTCCTAAGCATGCCCGCTCCCATGAGGTACTGCCCGGCGCACCAATTGCAACCTGATGTGCTAACATCAGTTCAGCCATATTATCAACAAAATCAATATGATTAATCCAGGAAGGGTGTTGCTGACTAAAATGTTTCACGCTTTGATAATGAGGAGCCTTAGGGCTTAAAAGGACAGTTACAGACGGTTTATTACCAGGCATTTTTGACAAGGCTTCTAGCGTTTGTAAAGTTGCATTAGGCTGGTCAATTCCCCCCATACTAATAAGCATATTAACATTTGAAGGTAGTACAGAAGTCTCGAGTGCTTTCGCTCGATAAGCAATAAAATTTTGCTTGATCAATGCAAAATCGCAACCGGCTAACACAATGCTATTAGGGTTTGTCTCTTTGTATTCCAGAGGATCGCGTAAAAGAGTTTGGTCTAGTATTAAATCGGCTTGATGTTTACGTACCAAGTCATCAATAGCAAACACTTTACATAACAGGCTATTTTTTACAAAAAGCTCCCAGTCAGCATTTAAACCATAATGATCCACAATTAACAGATCAACATTATCAACCTGCCGGATAAGACTCTCGGCATCTTCTTGCCAAGGCACTTGTAACCAAGCTGCATAATCAGCACTGTTTTGTGGTGCTTGCCAATGAGTGGGGGTAACAAGCTCGTTTACTTCAAATCCCCCATTACGTACAAACTCTACTAAATCACCTTGCTGAGGGCGAGAGGCAAAACCAACAGTATGCCCCTGCTCTCTTAATGCATTAGCAAGTACAAGGCAGCGCATAATATGCCCGCTACCAATGTGTATCGATGCATCAGCCCGAATAACAACTTTCATAAATACACCTACAACACACTAAATAAAGATTCAGCGAGATCCCAATCTTCAAACGTATCTATATCCTGAACACGTTTTCTCGGCAAGATGACAGCTTTCGAGTGTTCGGCAAAAAAGGCTTTACCTGACAAAAAGGCAGAGGCCTTCCCCCAGTAAAACTGCCCTGCATCATGATAAGCTTCTTCTAAGTCTTGTGAGCGGGTATTCGCATGCTCTGGAGAAAACATGCTAACAGTGCCATCTTTACTTAATGAGATTGCGCGTTGAATAGGAAAAGGGAAGGTAGTTGCACTGAATGCATATTCTACATCCTCTGCAGAAATCTCCTTTAAACCTTGCTGAATATATTCAGGCAAAATAAATGGAGCTGTCGCATAGATACAACAAACTTTATCAACAGCCCATTGCTGCTCTTTACACCACGTAATTGCATGTTGCATAACATCTAGCGTGGTAGCAAAGTCATCGGCAATATCTGCTGGGCGTAAAAAAGGGACTTCTGCGCCATACTGCAAAGCAACATTCGCTATTTCTTGATCATCCGTTGAAACAATAATTTTATCAAAGCAACCAGATTGTTTTGCAGCCTCAATCGAATAAGCAATCATCGGCTTGCCATGAAAAAGCTTAATATTTTTACGCGGTATGCGTTTACTGCCGCCTCGCGCAGGAATAATTGCAATATTCATGGTTAACCTTGTAATATTTTAGTAAGTACTGCAACCACTTCATCCTGCTGCTCAAGTGTCATCAAATGAAACATCGGCAAAGAGATAGCTTCTTGATAATAGGATTCAGCTTCAGGAAAGTCGCCCGTTTGAAATCCCATATTTTGATAATACGGCTGAGTATGAACAGGGATATAATGCAGATTTACACCAATACCATTTGCTCGTAATTCATCAAACACCTGTCGATGAGATTTAGCAATATTGCCTAACTGAAGACGGATAACATATAGATGCAGACCAGAGTATGTTTCAGGTAATTGATAAGGAAGCCTTATCGGTAACTCAGCCAACAGTTCATTATAACGGGATGCTAATTTATGCCTCGCTGCAACAAACTCACTCAAGCGAGTCATTTGTGACACACCGAGTGCAGCCTGCAGCTCCGTCATGCGATAGTTATAACCAAGCTCTATCTGCTGGTAATACCAACCACCATCTGACTCTCCCACCATTAGATTTGGATCGCGAGTGATACCATGACTTCTAAATAGCGCCATTTTTTCTGCTAACTTATCATCATTAGTCAGTGCAGCACCACCTTCAGCAGTGGTGACAATTTTCACAGGATGAAAGCTAAACACCGTAATATCTGAATATATGCAAGCCCCAATTGGCGTATCTAAATAACGACCACCAATGGCATGTGAAGCATCTTCAATTACTTTAAAACCGTATTGCTTTGCTAATGCATTAATTGCCCGCATATCACAAGGCTGACCACATAGGTGCACTGCAACAACAACTTTAGGCAGTTTATTGTCAGCCTTCGCTTTAATTAACTTTTCTTCCAGTTTTATTGGGCATAAATTATAGGTACTGGCATCAATATCAACAAAATCGACCGTTGCGCCACAATACAAACCACAATTAGCTGATGCAACAAACGTAACAGGTGTTGTCCACAAGGTATCACCGGGGCCAACCCCCAATGATAAACAGGCAATATGCAAAGCGGACGTGGCACTATTAACTGCTAAAGCATGCTTAGCACCAGTAAAGTCTCTCAATGACTTTTCAAAAGCAGGTACTTGTGGTCCCTGCGTTAAAAAATCAGACTTTAATACATCGACCACAGCATCAATATCTTGTTGAGTAATTTCCTGCTTGCCATAAGGGATCATATTATTTAAGCCTTAAAAGTAGGGTCGACATGCTCAACAATTAACTGGCGAAGACCTTCAACCGTTTCCCATTCTGTATTAGTTCCTGAATTATATTTGAATCCAAAAGGAACTTTTTCTGCTTTGTGATGTGCAATGTACTCTTCCTCAGTGTAGGTGTATGAAACAGAAGGAAGAATTGCATAATACGGGCCCAAATCAATAGTGTTTAGAGAGTCGGTATCAGTGATCATCTCCTCATGCAATTTCTCACCAGGGCGAATACCTACATCACGTGTTTCACACTCAGGCGCAACCGCCTCTGCAATATCTAAGATTTTGTAAGAAGGAATTTTAGGAATGAAAATTTCACCTCCAAGATGGTTATCCAACGCAAACATCACTAAATTCACCCCATCTTGTAGTGAAATATTGAAGCGAGTCATTTCTTTATGCGTGATTGGTAGAACGCCATCTTTACGTTTATCTAAAAAGAAGGGAATAACAGAGCCGCGAGAGCCCATTACATTACCGTAGCGCACGACACTGAAACGGATATCCTTAGAGCCGCGGATATTGTTAGCAGCAGCAAACAATTTATCCGAGGCTAATTTGGTTGCACCATAAAGGTTAATAGGTGCACATGCTTTATCCGTAGATAACGCAACAACATCGTGTACGCCACAAGCAAGTGCAGCATGAATTACATTTTCTGCCCCATCAATATTAGTACGAATACATTCCGTCGGGTTATATTCCGCAGTATCAACCTGTTTAATTGCTGCAGCATGAATAATGACATCAACGCCTTCACATGCTTGCGTCAAACGCTCTTTATCACGCACATCACCGATAAAAAAACGCAGCTGAGGAAAATCAAAATGCGGGTATTGTTGCTTAATAACCGACTGCTTTAGCTCGTCTCGGGAATAAATAATAATCTTTTTAACGTCAGGGTAACGTTCTAAAATTGTTTTTATAAATTGCTTCCCAAAAGAGCCTGTACCACCGGTGATTAATACTGTTTTATTGTTTAACATATCATGTCCAAATTATTATTTTATGTAAAATTAATTACGCAATAGCAAGATCAAAGTCACTGTTTGATTTGTAATTTTTTGTTGCTCTTGAACCAGACAATAGTAATATCTTGATTATTTGCTGCGAGTTTCTGTATTGACGCAATTATCTCTGCTTGATTGATCATACATACTCCAATGAACTTGAATGGGAAGCGACTGAAGCTACACTTCCGTCATTCCCACTCTATCTGTGCATCTGTTACTTTTTTTAACTCTTTTGCTAGCGCTTGTTTTGCCGACTCTTCACCATGCACCAGGTTGATTTTGCCTGGTTTATAACGCATGCGTTTGACGAAGTTTACCAGGTCGGTTTGATCCGCATGGGCTGAATATCCGCTTAGTGTATGGATTTTTGCGTGAATATCAATTTTTTCACCATCCAGGAAAACATAACCGCCTTTGGGGCCGTACTTTTGAATGTCTCTTCCCGGGGTGCCTTTACCTTGATAACCAACAAACAAAAGATCGGTCTGTTTTTTATCAAGCAATGCTTTCAGGTAGTTAACGATTCGCCCACCGCTACACATACCACTGGCTGCAATAATAATGGCAGGTTCACCCGTTGAAGCTAAGCGGGAAATTAATGCCAAATGATCCTGATGACTTTCAATGGTGATTAAGTTTGCAAAATTTAGTGGATGACGGCCTGCTTTTACTTTACGTTTCGCCTCTTTATCCCATAAAGGTTTTAGCTGCCCATACATTTTTGTAAACTTGGCCGCTAATGGCGAATCAACAATAATCGGCAATCTCTGCCAGCGACTATTTTTATTATGTTTTACTTTATGGAGTATCTCTTCTAATTCGTAGAGTAACTCCTGTGTTCTGCCGATACTAAATGCGGGTATTAAAATCGCTCCGCCATCTTTTAGGCTTTTTTCGACAACCGCTTTTAAATTTTTTGTTCGTTGTGCGCGGTGTTGGTGCTGTTTATCGCCATAGGTGCTTTCTAAAATAAGCCAGTCACATCGATAAGGTGATTTTGGCGCGGCTAACAGTGGCGTATAAGGTGCGCCAAGATCGCCGGAAAATACTGTTTTTGTTTTTTTAGTTTTATTGTCACTGTTTTCAGCGATTAAAATTTCGATATAAGCAGAGCCAATAATATGACCAGCGGGTTTGAATTTTATTTTAACTGCTTTCGGGAAACCATTTAACAAGTTCCACTTTCCGTAATCAACAGCAACGAGCTGTTTTTCCAATCGCCCTAAAACGGCGTTTATTAGACGTTCATTTTTTGTCAGGCCGACTTTTAAAGCATCTTTTATAACGACAGGTAATAATAGTGCCGTTGCTTTGCTGCAATAAATTGGTCCTGCAAAACCAGCCGCTAACAGTGCTGGCAAACGTCCTACATGGTCTATATGGCAGTGGGTAATTAACAGGGCTTTAATCTTGCTGATATCAAAACCGATCTGCCATGGTTTCTCTGACTCGTTTGTATCTAAACCTTGAAATAAGCCACAATCGACCAGTAAGCTTGAATTTTTATTAATGATCAACTCATGGCACGATCCCGTCACACCAGTTGAGCCACCATGCGAGTTTAAGCTTAAATAATCAGCATTGAGCTTCAGCATTTCTACCTTCCATGATTAAATCATTTAAACATCTCTATTTCGATGCTGAGCAGAAGAAACAAATCCAGCCTTTCAACTCAAAAACAAAGTTTCAGGCACGCTACCGCCACTAGGTTGCAGAACCCCAGAGTCTGAAAAGCAAAAATTTGATGGCGAATATAACGTTTTCGAAAGAAATTTACTAGATATAATCATTTAAATATAAATTTTTATATGGCTTAGTTGATCTGGATTATCCACCACAAATGAAAGTGAATAAATAACAAACAAAACATGTTTACTTATTAACTGCACAAGGGATATTTGTGAATAAGTTATTATTTATACCATTAATCCGCAAAACTAATTGATCTGTATTTACATTTGGAAGTGCGGTTTTAACCGCGCAATATTATAGCCGCGACTGAAGTCGCACTTCCATGTATAGAGAATAATATTAAACGGATTGGTATTAGGCCTCCCACCGTAATGATGGGAGGCTAGTTTTGGAGGGATTACAAGGTCACAAAAGCTTCGATTTTTTTCAAGGTGCTTTTACCGATGCCTTTGACTTTAGTTAACCCATCTAAGCTACTAAAAACACCGTTTTCTTGGCGGTAATCAATAATAGCTTGTGCTTTTTTATCGCCAATACCTTTGATCGCAGCAAGTTGCTTACTGCTCGCTATATTGATATTTATTTTTTCGGAGATTTCCATCGAAGCGGCTGCCGGTTCAACAATTTTATCTGCAGCCAAAACCTGCTGGCTGCTTGATAATACAAACAGTGATGAAACAAGTAACAAACGGTATATTAATTTATTAAACATCTGAACTTCCTTTTAAGTGATTAAACGCATCTAAGTGATTAAATGCAGTACTTAAATTAGATTATATTTTGACCTTTACAAGGCGGCATATGAAAAACCACCCGGGTGGGTAGTGGAAATCTGTGTTCTGGATCACATTGCACCGACACTATTGCACATTGTTACCTCCCCAAAGCAATGACACTTTATTTTATTCGCATCGCTAAGCTGTTTTCGGTATCCTGAAACGGTTTTAAGGGATGCAATAGCAATCCGCTTAATCTTATCCTCTATTTGTGGAAGTTTGGCGAATTGAACACCAGTTCAGGTTTATGAGCGGGTAAGCTCTGCGAACCCTGGTTCTTCAGTCGCGCCTATGATATTGCGCGGTTAAAACCGCACTTCCAAAAACAAAAATAGGGCTGTTAATTTTACGGATTGGTATAAAAGGTAAGGTAATGAGTAAGCAGTGGTTTGTTGTATATTGTAAAAGTAGAGAAGAGTTACGCGCACAGCAAAACTTAGAAAATCAGGGTGTTCATTCTTTTTTCCCTAAAATTCGTAAAGAAAAAATTACTCGCGGTAAAAAAACAACGATTGAAGAGGCGCTATTCCCCAGTTATCTGTTTATTTTTGTTGATCAAAAAGATGGAAATTTCAGTCGCATTCGTTCTACCCGCGGTATTAATGATTTTGTTCGATTTGGCAAGGAGATAGCTATAGTTTCCCCTGAGCTGATCAAACAACTGGAAAATATCTGCCACTCAATCAATGACCTTGATGTTGATACAAAATCACTGTTAAAAAGTGGTGATAAAGTTGAGATCTTAAGTGGCTCTTTTCAAGGTGTAACGGCCATTTTTGAGGCGCAAGATGGCCTCGAGCGTTCAATGTTATTACTCAAGGTTCTTAATCAAGAGAACAAAATATCTTTTAGCAATAGAGATATTAAAAAATTGGAAAGTTAATTTATGTTCACATTACATCATTTTCAAAATTTACGTGCGGCCCAAGCTTTTTCTGATTATTTAAGCGCGCTTAATATTAAAAACCGCATTCATCATGATGAATTTGATTACCAACTATTAATTGAGCAAAGCACACAGCAAAATTTGGCACAAGCAGAGCTTGATCTGTTTCTGCAAAACCCAAACGATCCCAAATATCTTGCCGCAAGCTGGCAAACGGGTTCAGCAAATCAAGATAACGCGCACCTCGCTTATGCAAACTCTCATTTAACGGCTAATTTTATCAGCCACGGCGGTTTTATTAGCCATTCAATTTTTATTGCTTGTTTAATTATTTATGCACTAATAAGTTTTGGTTTGTTTAATCCCATGCAGTCATTTTTTGCTTTTTTTACCACTCAACCCTTTGATTACTCACAGAGCTGGCGTTTTATAACACCGGCTTTTTTACACTTTAGTATTCTGCACATTGTCTTTAACTTACTTTGGTGGTGGGAGTTGGCTGGCATTGTGGAAAAACAGCATGGTAAGCAACGCTTAATCTTACTTTTTCTTGTTGCAGCCGTAGCTTCCAACCTTGCGCAATATTATTTAGTTGGCCCCTATTTTGGCGGATTAAGTGGTGTCGTTTATGCTTTGGTTGGTTATTGCTGGTTATTTGGTATCTTAAATAAAACCAGTAAGGTCAATTTACCCAACTCCTATTTTCTATTTTTACTCGGCTGGTTAGCTTTGGGTTTTGTTAATCTACTGCCCGTTAATGTCGCTAATTATGCACATCTGGTTGGCTTGTTAGCAGGGTTAGTTTTGGCTGCTATTTGTGCAAAGATTAAAGTGTAGCTCTTCCGGCTAAACAGCCGGAATGAGAAGCTTGCTAGGGTTAGGAATTTCGACTTACAGGGAAAACTTAAGGTTTACTGATACAAATACTTAGTAAACAGCAGATCTTCAACAGGTTTTTTTCCTGTTTCTGCATATAACAGATCATTTATTTCTTCTAAACAACGTTGACGAATATCATCACGATCGATAACTGATTTTACTATCGCTTCATTTTGCTCACCAAATACGGTAATAATCTTGTCACGTATCAGTGGTTCATGGTTTTCCAACACGGCATAGTTGCCTTTTGATTTAACCATTAATTCAACAGTGACACGTATAAAACCGATACGTTTTCCCGGTTTAATATAATTAGTGATAATATCAGGCTCAATTAAAAAATACTGATAATCATCTTTTATTTCCTCAGTAGCCTCTTCATCAGCAAAGAGTGCCGGGGAGAATAGTGAAAAACAAAGCACACAAAATAGCGCTTTTTTAAACATGGTTATTTCCTTGTAACAAAGATGAACGATTCATATATTTGAATGATACAATAGCAAAATATTTGTGCTTTTACCTCTTTTGAGAGTTAAAAAAAAACTTCAACAGTTAAAGGTCACTATGCTCAATCACTTGTTTCCTATCAGCTCATCAACCTCCTGGCTTTCAGAAATAAAACCTGAACAGTGTCCGGAAAAGATAAGTTCATGGCTGTATGATCATAACTCATTAACTCAAAAGTTAGAGAAATTATGCGAAAAGTTTCATGTTCAAGTAAGGCAACAGATAACAATAAGCTCAGCAGATCCTTCTCTCTCCTGCTATTTTTCCAATGAAGCTAAGGTATTAGTCCGTGAGGTTTTTTTATATTGTGATGATCTTCCCGTAGTCTTTGCACAAACAGAAATTCCCCTTAGCACATTAACCCAAGAACAAGCACAATTAGCTGAAATTGGTTCGCAATCACTGGGTAAAATATTATTTCAAGATCCGAGCATGAAACGGGGAGCAATTGAAGTTGCGCAATTTGCAGAAAACCCGCAACTCGATCTGTTATGTCACTCCCTCAATCAAAGTTGCGACCACTCGCTTTGGGCAAGACGCTCTCTTTTTTATCTGAACGATAAACCCCTGTTAGTGAGTGAACTGTTTTTACCCGCTTCAGGCATATATTTAACATGAGCTATTCAGCATGAATTACTTCTGTAAACAAAAATTACAAGCTTATGCACAACTGATGCGTATCGATAAACCGATCGGCACGCTTTTATTACTCTGGCCAACGTTATGGGCATTGTGGATTGCCGCGCAAGGTTTTCCGGATTTAAGTGTATTACTTGTCTTTGTTTTAGGTGTATTTTTAATGCGTAGCGCGGGTTGTGTAATTAACGATTTTGCAGATCGAAAAATTGACGGTTTTGTTGAACGTACTAAACAGCGCCCTTTACCGTCCGGTCGTGCCACCAGCATCGAAGCTGTCTTTCTATTTTTAACTCTGGCTATTATTTCGTTCTTGTTAGTGTTAACGCAAAATAGTTTAACCATTCAACTCTCCGTTGCGGCTATTCTATTAGCATTTTCCTATCCCTTTATGAAACGTTTTACCCACCTTCCTCAATTTGTTTTGGGTTTAGCTTTTAGCTGGGCAATTCCGATGGCCTATGCAGCACAGGCAAATGAATTACCCGCAGTGGTGTGGATTTTATTTGTAACGAATATACTTTGGACCATAGCTTACGATACCCTTTATGCCATGGTTGATCGCGATGATGATCTAAAAATCGGTGTAAAATCAACTGCAATTTTATTCGCAGAACAGGACAAACTAATAGTTGCTTTATTACAACTGGCTTGCCTGCTTTTATTACTTTTATTGGGTTGGATCGAAGCGTTAAGTTGGATCTATTTTACTGGATTATTCGTTGTTTCAGGTTTATTTATCAAACAGCAAATTGACATAAAAGAGCGCGAAAAAAAAGCTTGTTTTAAAGCCTTTTTAGATAATAACTATGTGGGATTAGTTATTTTTATCGCGCTGTTTTTGAGTTATCTCTGACAAGCTAATACACAATCCAATAATCACTTAATATAACGAACTTTAGATTCAAAAAAAGCGCAATTTTCCAACTGAAAATGCGCTTCAAAATTAATTTAATAACAACTGTTTGCTGGCGTATTAACCGTTAACGTAAGCGATCACTGCATCACTATCACCAAGGTGTTTTCCATCAACATATAATTGCGGCACAGTCGTTTGTCCTGTAACAGCTTTTAAACTAACGCTAGTTGCATCTGTTCCTAAAACAATCTCTTCAAAAGCGATGCTGTTATCTTTTAATGCCGCTTTTGCTTTTGCACAGAAAGGACAACCCGGTTTAGTGAATAATGTTACTGCAGAAGGTGCTTTGGCATTTGGATTAATGTAATTGAGCATGGTATCAGCGTCAGAGACTTCAAACGGGTCACCCGGTTGATTTGGTTCGATAAACATTTTTTCAATCACACCATCTTTTACCAACATACTGTAACGCCAGCTGCGTTTACCAAAACCGATATCACTTTTATCAACTAACATCCCCATACCTGCAGTGAACGTACCGCTACCGTCTGGCACAACAGTAATGTTTTCCGCTTCTTGGTCGGCAAGCCATGCATTCATAACAAAGGTATCGTTAACACTTAAACAAACAATCTCATCCACACCATTTTCTTTTAATACGCCCGCCAATTCATTGTAACGCGGTAGATGTGTAGAAGAACAGGTTGGCGTAAATGCACCAGGCAATGCAAATACGACCACGGTTTTACCTGCAAATAGATCATCGGTAGAAACATTTACCCATTGATCGCCTTGGCGAGTTGGGAAAGTAACGCTTGGAATTTTTT
>JABXKR010000230.1 GCA_013619145.1 Psychromonas sp.
CAAGGTATAGTGACAATTTCGCTGTCACTATCCGGTTTGGGCTGCCCCACTTCCGGTTGATACAAATCATAGCAGTTACCGGCAAACTCCATTACCAGACAATCTTTCTTGCCTTCACACAGACGTAAACCGCGGCCAACAATCTGCTGATATAGACTGATAGATGCGGTGGGACGCAGAATAGCAATCAAATCAACATGCGGAGCATCAAAGCCAGTCGTTAATACCGAAACATTAACCAGATATTTTATTTTGCGATCTTTAAAGTCATTAATAATCCGATCTCTTTGCTCAATCGGCGTATCGCCAATCACCAAGGCGGCATTTTGTTCGGCTAAATAACCCATAATTTCTTGTGCATGATTAACGGTCGAGGCAAAAATCATCACCCCGTGCCGATCGAGAGCGGTCTCAATCACCTGCTTGATAATCATGGGAGTGACGCGGGCGGATTTATTAACCACTTTATCCAGTTCCGCTTCCCGGTAATGTCCTGTTGCAGAAGGCGTAATATTAGAAAAATCGTAGCCGAGCACAGCCATATCCATCACTTTTGGCTCGCTTAGATATTTCTCATCCAGCAGAAAACGGATCGGCAGATCGAAAATACAATCACGAAAGAAACGCGCTTGATCTGTTCTCACCTGACCACGAGTATGGTATTTATAAATCCAGCCAAGTCCTAAACGGTATGGTGTTGCGGTTAGCCCAAGCACCTTGAGAGTGGGGTTGATTTTTTTAAGATGGCTGATCATTTCACGATGTTCTTTAGACTTTTTCTGTTGGGGCCGGATAAGCAAAAAATAGAATATAACGACTGTCTCTTATACACATCTCCCTTTCGTACTTGCGGTGATTTTGCTCAACAAGCTCTTTAACATGTGCAAGCACTAATACCCGCCCTTTCGCCAATCGTGCTAACTCCGCAATGATAAGACTTTTTCCTGCACCTGTGGAAAGAGCGAGTACAGCCGGTGCGCTATATTTACGAAAGTAATGAATGGTCGCTTTAACAGCGTCTTGTTGATATGGGCGGAGAGTATACATAGATAAATAAGGATAATTTCAGACTTATGGAGCGATAAGTTTAACCTAATTGTAAGGTTAATACGGAAAGTAAATATAAAAAAATAACGTTACCGATAATTTAATTTGATAGTGGCTGACAGCCTGTAGCTGAAAAAATAGCAGAGTCAGTACAGCCCTATCTTACATCAATCTATAAAGTAGCGATTATAATTCTTTCTTAACGGCATTAACAATCGCATTCGGATTAGCTAAATATAATGCATGATTCAAGAGTACTGCCTTGTCACCCACTGATAACAATATTGCCGGAAATGAGTTCGTTCCAATAAACTCTTGCAGCTCACGGATATCAGATAAAGTATATTCAGCTTCATTGCTTAGTTTATCTTTGAATACTTTATTGGGTGGTGATAACTTAAACTGCTCAATAATGGCATTAAAGTCGTGCTTGCAGCCCAAGGCATTGCCTTCGATAAAATGTGCTTTTTGTAGCGCATTTAATACCGCTAAGGCTTTCTCCGGTTGTTTGTTCTGCAGCCAGGCCATTAGGTTAGCTGTCATAGTGGCGTCTTTGGGACTGTCGACAAAACGAATATGTTCCTGGCCGAATTTAACTTGGCTTTGCTTAGATATATCATCCATTTGCTTGTAACCAGCGCAATCACTGCCATCATAGTGCACACAATGCCAAATATGAATCATCATTTCCGGGTAAGCTTTTTCAAGTGCATTAATCAGTGGTGTGCTCGCGTAACTCCATGGGCAATGAGAGTCATAAATAAAATATAATTCAGGGTGCATTGCGTTGAACCTTTTTAATAATATATGGGGGGGGTGATTTTAATTAGTTTAAGCGCAATAAACAATTAGTGAATGTTGCTTTAGCTTTCTATTTTCTCTTTTGCTGTTTTTCCTTTATACCTTCAACATGAATAATCAAGGTGTCAACCGTCTCCCTTAATAAATCGAGTTCGTCGAGGCTCAGATCATTTAACTGTTCGAGGTTGTACTCTATCGTATCAATTATCTTTTTATGAGGTCGTTGCATTGGCCTCATAAAATAGGTTGTAACCGTTGCTACAATAGTACCAAAGAACAACATTGAACCAATAACTATCCACAAACCACCGACTAAGCGCGCAATATCAGATGTCGGAGCATCTGCTATTCCAGCTGTGGAAAATGCAGCGACTCCCCAATACAACGCATCCCCATACGAGTTAATATGTGCGCCTTCAACATTCTGCTCGGCAAAGTAGATACCGGCTGAGAATATCAGCCATAACACTATCAGTAGAAGCAGCATAGTGGTAAAAGGCGTGTGGACAGAAATGTCCTTAATAAATCTTTTAAATCGTGTATTCGCCTTTACTTTTTTCATCGTTTACTCCACCTCAGAAGAATTAAGAAGCCCGGATGTAACGCAATTCCTCTTTTTTTACAAAAATATCGATGCTTGCGACAAGTATAGTAGTTAATAAATTTGCAACCCAATTAACAGGCAGAGCTGACAGCACTTACTGATGAACTAAAGATCCTCTATCGGGACGATTATTAATTTTGCAACTAAAACAACGATCCTGCGGGCATTCACCTTACAACACGAACAACACAAACAACAGGTAAAACTGACAGCTTCTATTCACAGGCATAACTGGCAGTACTTACTGATGAACTAAAGATCCTCTATCGGGACGATTATTTATTTTGCAACTAAAACAACTATACTTCGGGCATTCACCTTACAACTCGAACTTTTATGCACTGTTTCTTTGCCAATTTCAGCGATATCGTCTGGTGAGGCTAATGATGTATCTATGGCTCTATACCACTTTTTCCCATCAACATCAGGTAAGTCAAAATCAAGCGGGTACCAGTACATATTAAACATAATATGCAGGTCATTTCGTTCTTCTCGCGCACCGAGTGTCATTGCTAATGCCAACCCTGTAGGATCATGCCAACCGGGTTTTCCGAGTTCACATCCATGCCATGATATATCCGATAATCCACGCTTATTGATTTCGCCATCAAAATATCTATTACGAAATAAACGGGGATGACGTTTGCGAAAACCGATCAGTTGCTGCCAAAACTTTAACATCGATTTATGGGTTTTTAGACCATTCCAGTTGAACCAGGATATTTCATTATCCTGACAATAAGCATTGTTATTACCATTTTGAGTTCGGCAGACTTCATCACCCGCTGCAAACATAGGTACGCCTTTAGATAACATCAAAATAGTGGCGAAGTTCTTAATTTGCTGTTGTCTCAGTAAGTTTATTTTTGAATTTTCAGTGGCTCCCTCAGCGCCGCAATTCCAACTTTTGTTCTCATTTACCCCATCGCGGTTATTTTCTCCATTCGCTTCATTATGCTTATGGTTATAAGAAACAAGGTCATTCAGGGTAAAGCCATCATGGCAGGTGATGAAGTTGATGCGGGTTGGGCGGTAGATTCTGCTGTTACTGGTGCGGGCTGGGTAGGTAGTGGAGTAGTTGCTGGTGCAGGTTGGGCGGTTGGTGGTTGTACCCCCTGATTG
>JABXKR010000181.1 GCA_013619145.1 Psychromonas sp.
CCATAGCTTTTCCGAAAGCGCCTAAATCAGGTATTACTCCAAATTTTTTCTGAGCCCCCCCAAGATCAACTCGAAATCCCGTACGTATTTCATCAAATATTAATAAGATGCCATGTTCGCTGGTGATGCGGCGCAGTTCCTGTAACCAAAATGCAGGAGCGGGTAATACACCTCCTTCCCCTTGCACGGGCTCTACAATAATAGCTGCCGGTTTCGTAATACCGCTTTCATCATCATTTAATACCGATTCGATATAACGAATGCTCTGTTTAGCGCCTTCAATGCCACCTAAACCAAAAGTGCAGCGTAAACTATATGGGAAAGGGAAGAAATGCACATCAGACATTAAACCTGTGCGACGGTTCTTAGCGCCTAAGTTACCCGTTAATGCGAGTGAACCATTAGTCATGCCATGATAAGCGCCATGAAAAGAGATCATGGTATTACGTTTTGTATATAGCTTAGCGAGTTTAATTGATGCTTCAACCGCATCCGCACCCGAAGGTCCGCAAAATTGAATACGTGCATTTTTAGCAAAACTAGTCGGCAGAAACTGCATCACTGATTTAATAAAATCATCTTTTGCAGGAGTGGTTATATCTAATGTCTGGTATGGCACACCCTGGTTAAGTTGGGCGATCATCACCTGATTAATCTCATTATGATTGTAACCCAGTGGTAAGGCACCGGCGCCGGCAAGGCAGTCTAGGTAAATTTGACCTTTAGTATCTTCAATAATAACACCACGCGTGTTTTTAATCGCAATAGGTAAACGACGTGGGTAAGAGCGAACTTCCGATTCGTAATGTTCTTGACTTAATAAGATATTATCTGGTGTTAAGTCATACAGTTCGTTTATTAAAGGGATCTCTTGATCGTTTGAAAGACAAGTTTCAGGTGCTAAATTGAGAACGTTTTGCATAACGGACTCCTTAAATAATTTAAAGATTGCCATAAAATGGGGGTATTACCTTAAAAAAGCAGAGCACTTTTAAGGTTAAAAGTATTACAGAAGATAAACCGTTTAAATCACGGTTCTGTTGCGTAGTTTAGATAAGTTTCGTATGACGATAAAAGCTTTAAAAACAATAAGTTTACAGCGTGACTAAAGAATATAAATAAAAACATAACATCGCGCTCCTTGTTGTGTTGATAGCCATCATAAATAAAATGATTAGGGTGATAAAGCGCGCGCATTTTATCACCGATTTTCGAACTGGCAAGTGTAAAAAACATAAAAAAAGATAATGCATGTGTAACTTGATGATTAGGCGGTTGAAATTAAATGGGTTGTTGAAGATTTAGGCGTTAATTTAAACTGCTAGCAGTAACAGATTAAAACAGACATTTATGCTTGCCTCCACTGTTAAATAAGTGATTATTCCGTTAAAATCAATGAGAAAAATAAGTGTGTAGTAGTTAAGCAAAAAGGGAATAAATGTGACTAACAATAAGCAAGTTTTAGTTGTTGATGACGATCAAGCAATACGCGAATTATTAGCTGAATATTTATCAAAAAATAACTTTGAAGTGATCACAGCTGAAGATGGCATAGAAATGGATCTGCAGCTGTCAGACTACAGTCCGGATCTTATTATTTTAGACATTATGTTACCTGGTGATGACGGTTTTACATTGTGTCAACGTATCCGCCAAACTTCAAATGTGCCAATTATTATGTTAACTGCCAATTCAGATGAAATGGATCGTATATTAGGTTTAGAGATTGGTGCTGATGATTATATTGCCAAGCCTTTTAGCCCGCGGGAGTTGCTGGCTCGTATTAAAGCACTGTTAAGGCGAACTAATTTTGTTAAAGATGCGATTAAAACTGTAGAAAAAACACGCTATTTATCTTTTGCAAACTGGAAGCTGGATACCCAACAGCATAATTTATTGGATCAAAACGGGCAAATGATCTCATTGACGGGGGCTGATTTTCAGCTGTTAACCCTGTTTTTAGAAAATCCAAACAGTCCGATTTCACGTGATCAAATCAGCCAGGCGTTGCATGGGCGAGATGCTTTTGCCAATGAGCGAGGTATTGATGTACATTTAAGTCGTTTGCGCCAGTGTTTAGGTGACGATGCCAAAGCGCCTACCATAATTAAAACAGTACGAGGTGCAGGTTATGTATTTATTGCCGAAGTTCGTTCTGATAGCGAATGATTTATTTAACAGGCAAATGATATGAGCTATTTTCGTCTGATGTTTCGTTCGTTAATTTCGCGCATGTTACTACTAACAACGTTCTCGGTTATTGTTGCGCAAATAACAAGCAGTTATTTTTTGGTAAATCAATTTGCTGAAAGTGAAGAAAAAACAGTGCTACTTAATGCCAATAATTTAGCGGAAAATGCTTTAAGTACAATCTCATTTTTTCAAAATCTGCCGCTTCAATATCGGCATTTAGTGTTGGAACAATTACGTGATTTAGGAGGAAGCCGTTTTTTTGTTTCACTAAACAGTGAAAAAATAATGATTAACCCGATTGCCGATAGCGTGTTAAAAAAACGCGTTATCGGTACCGTTGAAAATGTATTAAAGCGTCGTATCCCATCGAAAAATCAGCTGGAAATTGAGTTTTCTGATCCCGATGATCTGCATGTATTAAAAAATGATATTCTGTTAAAAGATCTTCCTCCTTCTTGGGGGGCATATTCCTTGATAATTCCATCAGTTAAACCTCCAGTATTGGTTTTGCAGGTTGAAATAGCAAAACATGAGTGGTTATATTTAGCCGCCATTTTGCCCCCACCTTACCTGTTAATTGATAAATCAATTATCTCACCAGCGCAAGTGATCACTCTGATATTTACCACTGTATTTGTACTGGTTTTTATCTACCTGTTGTTTTATTGGCAGACTAAACCCTTGAAGCAGTTAGCCATGGCTGTTTCAGAAATGAGCATAGATCTAGATCAAAAACCGTTAAAAGAGGAAGGAGCAACTGAAATTGTTGATGCGACCCGGGCTTTTAACCGCATGCAGCAAAAGTTACAGCGTTATATTAATGATCGGGAAGTCTTATTTCGTTCCATTTCTCATGATCTAAAAACCCCGATCACACGTTTACGTTTGCGTGCAGAGTTGCTAGATAGTGAAAAACAAACTAATGCATTTAATCATGATTTAGATGACTTGGAAATGCTGGTGAAAGGGGCACTACAAACGGTAAAAGACACCGATATTCATGAAAATATTCAGCCCGTTGAGATCTGTAAATTGTTAGAGCAAATTAGCAGTTCTCAACCCGATAAAATAAAGGTTATCACCCAAAAAACATTACCATATCGAGGCAAACCTTTGGCTTTAAAACGTTGTTTAGCAAATTTAATTGATAACGGTGTAAAATACGGCGGCACTGTGCAAGTGTCTGTTAATGATAGTGCAGAAAGTTTACAAATTATAATCCAGGATAATGGGCCCGGTATACCTAAAGATGAATTAGAGCAAATCTTCACTCCATATCGCCGTTTGCATAATGATCAAGAAGGTTATGGTTTAGGCTTGGGAATTTCTCGCAATATTATCCATGCGCATAATGGACATTTACACTTAATCAATCGTGATAAAGGTGGATTGGAGGTGATTATCACCCTACCTAGAATCTACAAATCTAAAAATAGACATTAGCATAAAAAGCTTTTATACGAACACCAAGGTTAGTTATGAAAAAAACCGTTTTATTGCCCCTTTTATTTAATATTAATGCCAATGCAACTCCTTTAGAAGTTCTGCACTGGTGGACTGCGCCAGGTGAAGCTGAATCTCAACGGATACTTGAAAAAACCTTATTGGAAAAAGATATTGAATGGCAGAATTTTGCTATTGTCGGTGAAGGAGGGGACAGTGCACTTCGGGTATTACAAATGCGTGCATTGTCAGGAAACCCACCAGATACAGCGCAAATTAAAGGCCCTGATATTGGCGAATGGGCAAAAGTCGGCATGCTTGCAGAGGTTGATAAAATATTTGACACCCAATCATGGGGTTATATTTTACCGAAAGTGGTGCGTGATACGGTTACATTTAATGATCATTACATGGCGGTGCCGATTAATGTGCATAGAGTTAACTGGTTATGGTTGAATAAAAAGATTTTTAAAGAGCTTAAATTACCGGTTCCAACAACATGGGACAGTTTTTTTGTTATTGCCGATAAAATAAAAGCGGCGGGATATTTGCCGTTGGCACATGGCGGTACAGCTTGGCAGGATGCATTGTTATTTGAATCCATGGCTCTCTCCTTATTAGGTGCTGAAAAATATAGAAAAGCATTTGTAGAGCATGATATAGCCGTTTTAAATTCCGCTGAAATGGTTACTGTTTTTAAAAAGTATAAACGTTTACATGCTTATGTTGATAAAAGTATGGTTGGACAAGATTGGTTTAACGCCAGCCAATTAATTGCAACAGATAAAGCCGCTATGCAGTTTATGGGCGATTGGGCAAAGGGGATGTGGAACGTTTCCGGCAAAGTTGCAATGCTTGATTACATCTGTGTTGATGTACCTGAGAGCAAGGGTATTTTTAGTTACAACATAGATAGCTTTGTGATATTTGAAAAGTATAATTTCCAGGCTCGCAAGAACGTACAAACAATATTTGTAGAAACATTACTTTCAAAGCAGTTTCAGTCTGAGTTTAATATCAGCAAAGGATCTATTCCGGTAAGAAATGACATAAATATGGATGCATTTGATGCATGTGCACAGAAGTCATATGCAGATTTTAATAGTGCCCAGCTTGTTCCATCATTTACACAAAATATGGCAAGTACCAGTCATTTACAAAACATAATTACACAGATAATCAGTAATTATTTTAATGCCCCCAATGTAGATGCTGAGAAAACAGTTAAGCGTCTTTCGTTAGCTATTCGAGCGCTTAAATAAGCCGCTTACCCCTGCAATTGAAAACAGAGCCCTAGTGTGAAGAGTCAAGCATCTTCTAGGGCTGTTATTGTCAATTTTTCTAAATAGTTCCTCTCGCTTTAAAAGTAGTTATACCATTAGATAAATCTCTGATCTTTTATGCTGGTGAAAATCAAGCATCTCTGAGTTATATGTTTGTAAAGGGAACAACCAGTTGCTGCAACTTATGCCTTGATTTGTTTTTCCTACGCCTAAACCTAAATTGAGCACTTACTTACCTTGAATGGTATTGTTTTCTACTTCTTTTCGTTGTTACATTCATTCGCCAGGATCTTATATTTGCAAAGTCAATGCAGCTAGAACTGAAACAGCATTACTTCGGATGAATTATTAGCGGTTACATTAAATAACCTCAACTCGGGATAAGCAAATCGATACAGTGCAGCTATTTCCACCTGTTTCTGCGTTAAATAAGCTAGCAATAGCCAGCTATTGCTATGCTGATTTGCCTTGAGCTACACAAAACTATCAACACTGTATGATATATAAATTTAACTTCATGATATTAAGGAGTATTGTGCTTTCATTATCCCGAACTGAGGTTAAATAAGCAGTTGCTCAGTGTCACTGGAATTTTAGCGATGGCAGTAAAATAATGGTCAGGCATAACCTGATTGTTTGCAGATAAGTTGTTGTGGTGGTTTTCTTGAATAGAAGTTTAAAGGAATCAGTTGAAGTGATAAAAAAGTAGAAGCAATCAATGAAGCGGAGAGCTAGATTGTTAATATTGCCTCTACTTAAAACAAACAAGGCTGGTTTTAGCCAGCCTTGTTTAAACTATTAACGAGACATGTAGTTTTCCATGTCAGTTTTTAAGTTATCAGATTTAGTACCGAAGATAGCTTGAACACCGTTACCTGAAACCACAACACCTGCAGCGCCTAGTTTCTTAAGTTCAGCTTTATCTACTGATTCAATATTGTGAACAGTAACACGTAGACGTGTAATACATGCATCTAAGTTTTCGATGTTAGCTTTACCACCGAATGCCGCTACAAGAAGGATAGACATTTCAGTATTGTCAAGAGCAACTTCTTGTTCAAGCGCTTCATCTTCACGACCTGGAGTTTTAAGGTCAAACTTAGCAATTACAACACGGAATACAGTGTAGTAGATACCAGCGTAAATCAGACCCATTACAGGGAACAACCAGAATTTAACTGAATTAGCCGATAATACAACGAAATCAATTAGACCGTGTGAGAATGAAGTACCGTGTACCATGCCTAACATGTTAGTCAGAACAAAAGCAGAACCAGCAAGTAGTGCATGGATTGCGTATAGAACTGGAGCTACGAATAAGAATGCAAATTCGATTGGCTCAGTAATACCTGTTAGGAATGAAGTTAATGCAGCAGAAAGCATGATACCCATTACTTTAGCGCGGTTTTCCGGCTTAGCAGCGTGAGCAATTGCGATAGCAGCAGCAGGCAGACCGTACATTTTGAACATGTAAGCACCGGCTAGTTGACCGAAGCCATTACCTGCAGCACGAGATGCATCATCAGCAGAAAGGTAACATGTTAAAATACCGTTTAGTTGCTCACCTGATGCACTTGTACAAGAACCTGCTTCAAAGAAGAAAGGTACGTTCCAGATATGGTGTAAACCAAATGGAATTAACGAACGTTCAACAACACCGTAGATACCAAATGCAACTGTTGGGTTTTGGTTAGCAGCCCAATCAGAGAATGCAGCGATACCTGCGCCAACTGGCGGCCATACAACAGCAAGGATAGCACCCATAATGATAGCTACTAAGCCAGTCATGATTGGAACCGCACGTTTACCTGCGAAGAAACCTAAGTAGTCAGGTAAGGTGATGTTGTAGAAACGGTTAAACATTGCAGCAGCAATACCACCGGCGATGATACCGCCTAGTACACCCGTGTTTGCACCTGGTGCAAGCGTTTCAATTGTCTGCATCATGATGTAGTAACCTACTGCAGCAGCAAGGCCGGCAACACCATCATTTTTTGTAAAACCTAAAGCAACACCGATGGCAAATAGCAGTGCCATATTACCAAATACAGCACCACCAGCTTGTTCCATCAGTTGTGAAACAACATCTGGTAAAGCGCCAAATTTAGCAGCACCAACACCCAGTAAAATACCTGCGATTGGTAATACTGATACAGGAAGCATTAACGACTTCCCTACTTTTTGTAGACTTCCGAATATATTCATGAACAACTCTCCAGTTGGTTTATTTGTCAGTTGACAGATTAGTAATGTTAATTGCATTAAATATTAAATATTGATTATTTATTTTGCTTAAAATTAACGATGGTTACATTGCTAATTTTAAGCGAATAAAATTGTTCATCTATTTAATGTTATTGTTACAAAATTGAACGTGTTTCAATTCAAGTGAGGCCAGTATATACAAGGGAAAATAAATTTTCGTGACGGAATTATCATATTTTCCGGTACGTTACACTTGCTTACACAAGTGGGGTTGTTGTTACTTTCTGTTACAAAGTCATGATTGAAGTTGCTTTGTTGTTACTTTCTGTTACAAGGTTATGATTGAAGTTGCTTTGTTATTGCTGTATGGAAGGTGTTGAAGGTCGTTATGATTTTAGGTGAAAACGCAATATTTGATCTTAATAGATATTTAAGCCGCTTCGAAATATAATTCGAAGCAGCTTGGATATAGCTTTGTTATCCTC
The DNA here is from genome assembly GCA_013619145.1 of Psychromonas sp. Lineage (GTDB taxonomy): Bacteria > Pseudomonadota > Gammaproteobacteria > Enterobacterales > Psychromonadaceae > Psychromonas. The sequence goes on from JABXKR010000181.1 coordinate 7,610, forward strand.
TAACAACCATCACCCTGAATTTACGGCCTTTAAGTTTTCCTTCGCTTAATTTTTTAAACGCAACTTTAATGCTATCCCGTTGTACGGCAACATAAGCCCAATTATCTGAAACTTGAATTTTACCAACTTGGTCGCCTTTTATACCATCTTGACCTGTCAGGGCACCAACAATGTCACCAGGGCGAATTTTTTGTTTTTTACCACCTTCGATACGCAGGGTTATCATACTTGATTGCGTTGGTGCTTTATCTAAAACGTCATAAGAAGGAAGTTGTTCACCTTCAATAATGCGATCCAGATAATCTTCAAGTAGTGCTATTCTATGGCTGTCTTTATTGTTGTAAAAAGAGAAAGCCATACCTTTGCTGCCGGCTCGTCCAGTTCGTCCTATACGGTGTACATGAACTTCCTGATCGTGGGCGATATGGTAGTTAAAAACGGCACTGAGGTTGTCAATATCTAACCCGCGGGCAGCAACATCGGTTGCAACTAATATGCTGGCACTTTTATTTGAAAAACGGATCAATGCCTGATCACGCTCTTTTTGTTCTAAATCGCCGTGCAATGCAATCGCGCTAAACCCTCTATTTGCTAGCTCATCCGCAACGTCTTGTACTTCTCGTTTAGTATTACAAAATACAACAGACGACTCCGGCTGATACTGCTGTAATAATAAACGCAGAGCAATCATGCGATCTTCATTATTTTCTACTTTATAAAAAGATTGCTTAATAATGTCGTTATTATGTGTCGATTCAACTTTAACCGTGACCGGATCGAGTAAAATACGTTTGGCGATATTATTGATTTGCTCTGGAAAAGTGGCACTAAACAACAGTGTTTGGCGAACTTTGGGAGCCTGTTCGATAATCGCATCAATTGAATCTTGAAAGCCCATATCGAGCATGCGATCTGCTTCATCTAGGACTAATACCTCTAAATCATCTAAGCGCAAGGTGCCTTTACGGAGGTGATCTTCGATTCGACCGGGTGTACCTACAATAATATGTGCGCCATGCTCTAACGATCCAATTTGCGGACCAAATGGAACACCACCACATAAGGTTAGTACCTTAATATTGTGAATGGTACGGGCAAGTCTGCGTATCTCTTTTCCTACTTGATCGGCAAGCTCGCGAGTTGGACATAAGATCAAGGATTGGATGCGGAAACGTTTAACATTAAGCTTATCAAGTAAACCTAAAGAAAATGCAGCTGTTTTACCTGATCCTGTTTTAGCTTGGGCAATTATATCTTTACCGGCTAATATGTGCGGTAGGCTTTGTGCTTGAATCTCTGTCATTGATAGGTAACCAAGAGAGTCTAGGTTTTTTAATAGATCAGCATGCAAAGCTATCGTCGAGAAGGGTTGTTGACTCAAAATGAGATTCCTGTATTTAAACGGTTAAAAAACTGCCCACTATAACAGTATGTGAGTTAGTTCACAAAGTTGTTTGTTTGCAATTGATGATCTAAAAAGGGCACCGAAGTGCCCTTATTATTAACCAGTTAAATTTAATCTATTTTAGGGATAATAGCGACGTACAAATACTAGTGGCACTAATAGCCAAATGTAGAAACCAAGCGAGCCGGATGAGCTGGATACAACGTCATCTAAAATGAAAGGTACACCAGAAAGCTTGGATTCTTGTGCCGCAGATCCCGCAATACTTGAGCTTACAGTAATTGTGGCTTTGTGAAGATTAAGATCTAAAGGTGCATAAGTAACTGGAAATTGGCAACTGGAGTGTGCATCAATAGTTGTGCAGTCACTGGCATCAAAACTAAAGTAGTCTGATCCTGCAATCTCATAAGTGAAGCTCGTAACACTGTCAGAGTTATTATCTACCGTTATTTGTTTAGAATCACTGCTATCAACACTGGTAGTTAAAAAGTTAGTGCTTGCCGTGATACTAAAGGTACTTGTAATGCTTTCAATCCAATCAGCAAAAAGCGCAATGCGAGTATAAACGCCTGGACTGCCTGCCGATGCACAACCATATCCCCAACTGACAAGACCAAGTTGTTGCCAGCCGTAATTGGTATTTACCATTAGCGGGCCGCCACTGTCTCCTTGACAAGAATCCTTTCCACCTTCAGGTAAACCCGCACAAATCATTACATTTGTATAACTTGAGCCTAAACTACTGGCACATTGCTGATCTGTGTTTAGCGGTACTTCGACTTCGCGTAACAGATCAGGATAATACGGATCAACAATTTGATCCGGATCGTATCCAATCGTTGACCCCCAACCCATTACGGTTGCTGGACGTTGCTGCGCAACTAGAGAAGCTGTAGATAACAGACTGACTATAGTGACGCTATCATTAGTAACTGGCTCTGATAATTTAAGCAAAGCAATATCATTCTCTTGCTTGCTTGGATCATAATCTGGATGGGTAAATATCTGTTCAATATTTGTTGATGGAGTGACTGGCGATGAATTTAAATCATATTCACCAACCGTGGCTACAAGTTCAGAGGCAGATAGCGGTAAACCATTCTCAAACATACAGTGGGCGGCAGTTAATACCCATTGTTCTGCGATTAAAGAACCACCACAAAAATGGGTGTTTTTATAACCTTTATATTTAACGCTAACAATTGACTGCCATTGTGTCGGTGCGCTTTCAATACCTCCGACAATACGTGTTGAGATTGTTTGATCTTCAGTTAAAGCCTGGGTTGGCAGAGAAACAGCCAGCAGGCTCAAAGATAATAGGGTAGTAAACAATTGTTTCATAAATAGTCCTTTAATTTTAGTCAGCCCTAATTGCTATATTTTATCTCTGTGCAGCATCATAATTTTGAGGCGGATCGTTATATACACTGATATTATAGTCATAACTAATTTTTTCTCTAACACAGGGCGCAGAAAAGAAAATTTTTATATTAACGCTCTATTTTCTCGCTATAGCAAGCTTACATTAACGAATTGTCCATACAAAGAAAAACTGTAGCATGATTTAAACCTACACTCTATTGTTGTAACTGAATGTGATACAGATACTTAATAAAGTATCTTAAATACTCATTACCATTAATTATCAGTATTAATTAGTACAAGCAGTGCAGATAGTGATTGTCTTATGTAGTAGACAAGGAACACTTTATCTGTGAAGTTGGAATGGGATGGTAGTAAAATATGGCCTTTTTTGAAGAGAGGATTGTTACTGATTCAATAATTATTAAAACCAGCCCTGAAAAAATATTCAACTTTTTGACCAGTATTATTGACGATGATAGTTATAGGGCGTGGCATAAAGATGATCATGTTAGTTTCCGGTGGCTGGAAGAACAACCTTGGACTGAGGGAGCTGTTCTTTATGCAGAAGAGTATCTTCATGGAAAGTTACATAAACTACAATTTAAAATCACAAAAATAACCCCAAATAAAAAATTTATAATTGAGCAAAAAGGAGAGTATTGCCAATTTATGGCGTCAGGAACTTACCGAGTGGGTTGGATTGGTAAAACCTTTTTCAAGAAAGCTATTGATAACAGATTGGCAAGTGTTAAGAAACATATGAAAGAAGAGGGTGAAAACCTAAAACAACTGCTTGAAGAAGGATAAACAGAATAAATGCTTATATCAGATAACAGCCGCATAAATCTTGGATGCTGAGATGGAGTCCCCGATATCAGCATATCCAAGCCCTTTGAAGCAAGCCGGTCCATCGGAAACCGCAACTTACTTTGCTCGGATATGATGCTTAGCCTAATTGCTTAGATCCTATTTTTGAAAACGTTAAAACGCATTAACAACGGTTAAGTTATTCATCCAACGGCGCTGCAGATAACGATGCAAACAAAGTGAAAGTTTAACAATCTCTTCAGCAATCATCATTAAATACACATAGTGAAAATCCCATTCGCCAATAAATGCACCATAGGCAACAAGAGGAATGCCTACCAGCCACATAGTTATAAAATCCATGCGTAAGCAGAAAATGTTATCTCCCCCAGATCTGAGAATACCGTTAATAATGACCATATTAAGCATGCGTATGCAGATCCCGCTACTCATGATAATCATTGCAGGTGAAGCTAACGGGTACAACTCGACATCCGTTAAACTTAGCCAACTTAAAATATATTCACGTCCTGATAGCAGTAGCAGACCGACAAATAAACCACAGGCGAATACCGCACGAATAAAAAATTGCGTTATGTTAAGTGCTTGAGCATACTCATCACGGCCTAATGACTGCCCCAGCAATACTGAACAAGCGACTGAAATACCAAAGAAAATAGAGTAACACAGCGACTCAAACGGACCGAGCATGCTAAATACGGCGAGTTCGGTTGTGCCCATATGACCGAAGATCATCTGGTAAACTAGCGTGCCTAGCGCCCATACAACAGCACTCCCGATAGTAGGAAACGCGATCTTTTTATACGAAACCCACAGTAAATGCGTTTGTTGCAAAGCTTTTTCATGTAATAGCCAATGATTTTTGCGCTTCAGATAATAGGCCATTAAACACACCTGCAGCAGCCGGGAAATAGTCGTGGCGAGTGCAGCTCCTGCGACTCCCATCGCAGGAACACCCAATCCGCCCTTGATCAACCAGAAATTAAGCGCGATATTGACAACAATGGTTATTGCGCCCAATAACAAAGGTGTTAAGGCATCGCCACTGGATCGCATACTCGACTCTGCCACTATGATCACATGAGTCAGTAAAAGCACTGGAAAACTGTACCAAAGGTAAGTTGCACCGAGTTCAATTACCATTGAATCAGATGTTTGCAGCAGCATAATACTGCTTGAAAATAGCGTGATAATTAAAGTGACAGGGATCAGGAGCTTAATGCCAAACCAGAATGCTAATCCTGTGATTGTTTTAGCTGCGCGACGGTCGTTTTTACCCCAATATTGAGCGACCAACACTCCATTAGCTGAAGATAAGCCGGCCATAATCATAATTGCGACAAAATGCCATTTTGATGCAATTCCCACAGACGCAGTTGCTTCCTTGCCAAAATCGCTGACCATCAACAGATCAGCCAGCGACAATATTGCAACCAGTGCGCTTTGAATGGCGACAGGAAATGCCAGCCTGACAACTTTAGGCAGCATAGGGTTTTGCATTAATTTACAGAGTGGATTAAAGTTAGTTTTGATTGTCATAAAGCAGTCCTTATTGTTGATCCGAACTATAGAATGGCAGGCCAAAAATGAACATGTGCGAAAATAGACAAAACCTGTGCAAATCCGTCATTGAGAAAATGAGCCCTAAATCAGAATGGATTGATGATGTATTTTTATCACAATCATGCAAAGAACGTTTTTTAAGTCATTCCAATATTCCTGAATTTGCACAAGATGATATTTTCATGGCTGGTATGGCGGAATTGAAAGATGGCTATCACGTAGAAAGAGATGGCATCACGGTGCATACCATATTGTTTACCTTGAAGGGAGGAGGAATACTTACTACCGCAGATCGTGTTGAATTGATTGAGCCGTATACTATGGTGGTACTTCCAGCCCGCACGCCTTATCGCTTTGAAATAAATCCAATAGACAAGCAATGGAAAATGGCGTGGTTTTTACCTAACCCGACTGCAAAATGGCAGTTTGTAGAAAATATTGGACAAAAGATCCTTCCATTTCATTATTGTGAGCAGATTTGGTCTTTGCTGAATTTGATTCACCATGAGATAGGGGGGCGGCCGGGCTTTCGCCACTTATTAGTAAGTGAGGTATGCCGGTTACTTACTGGTTTTGAAAGCCAATCTTCTGGCTCAGTAACAAGAGTGCAGGCTTTATTTAATGAAGTTGAAAGTCAGCTGCATTTAGCCTGGACGGTGAAATCAATGGCACAGAATTGCTATCTCAGCGAGGAGCAGTTTAATCGCATCAGCAAATCCCTGTATAAGCTGTCTCCGCGTGCAAAACTTATCCAGCTGAGAATGGATAAAGCCGCCGATCTACTCAATTACAATGATTGGAGCGTTACTATGATAGCGCATCGTTTGGGTTATAAAGATCCGTATAATTTCAGTCATCGATTTCGTAAATATTTCGGTTGTTCTCCAAGCCAGTTCAGAAAAAACAGATCAGTGTTACAAGCAGAAGGCGACAAAAAATAAAAAAGAGCCATTTTGCTTATTGATGACTGGTAATAAAGATTGTGACTAGGCTTATTGATTTTTAAATGAATTTTAAGAAAATACTGTAATTAAGTTTGTGACTAGGAGCGTATGCTGCCTTATTGTACCTGAGTGTATTGGTAATAAAGTTTGTGACTTTAGCTAATGTGTACTCGCCTATACTCTATCTGACAGTTCAGTCTGCCAGATCCCATTTAATCTAAAAAATCTACGCTCGCTTTCTCCCAAAACCGAGCGTTACACAAGATTTACCGGAACTGCTACAGGCTCCGGTTAAGCAATTAGTTAGGCACTTTTAATTCGCTCTAATCCATCCCAATTTGATTGGATAGGATCAAAATTTCTTGGATCTAAAAGACCTAGTTCTTCAACTGTATAATTCATTTTTCCATAGTTACATGCAGAACAAGTGATAATTAAATTATCAAGTGTATTTTCACCGCCGGCGGAGTGTGGGACAACATGATCATATTGAAGCCATAAACACTGAAAAGCAGCATGTTGACTCGAGTTTGTATTTCCCCAAGGTATTGCATCAGGATATAAGTTATGTAAATACTTTCTCGTTTCAGCGAGGATTACTGGTATACCGCAAAAACGACAATGATAGCCATCTCGTTCATGTAGATCGGTTTTACTCTGCCTGCACAGCTCCGCACCTTTGTCTGGCACCACCAAAAATGGGCCTATCAGACTCTACTTAAAGCAGCAAAAGAAACGCTGGATTCCTTTTTTAAACGGGATAAAAAACTCGGTGAGCATGCCGGTTATATTGCAGTTTTACATACGCACTCACGAGAGCTGAGGTTTCATCCGCATGTGCATTTTGTGGTGCCTGCCGGCGCAATGAATAAACACAAAACCTTGTGGTTAGTAAAGTTGGGAAGTACCTGTTCGTCACAGATAATTTAGCAAAAGTCTTTCGCGGTAAATTTATCGAACTGATGTGTAAAGCCGGCTATTACCTGCCCGCGAAAACACCTGCATCTTGGAATGCGGATTGTGAATTTGTCGGCAAGGGAGGTGGTGTATTAACCTATCTTGCTCGCTATCTATACCGCAGTGTAATCAGTGAGCAGAACATCTTAAGCCTTGAAAACGGGCAGGTAACCTTCCGTTATAAGGAGAGTAAAAGTAAGCAGTACCAAACCATCTCCGAGCCCGCTATCGATTTCTTATGGCGGGTATTACAACATGTATTACCAAAGGGATTTCGACGGGCACGCAACTATGGCTTTATGCATGGTAATGCCAAAGAGACACTCAAACGCCTGCAGTTAATACTTAAAGTGAAGCTCCAACCTATGCCGGTAAAGCAGAAAAAAAGTGTTTTCTGTCCGCAATGCAGGGGTGTAATGCAGCTGTATTTACTGCGTATCGGTACGCGTCTCATCATCAATGGCAAGACGATCTAAAACAAGGATGTGCTCAAGCAAAGGGAATTGTGGCGAAATGAGCATTAATTAGAAAAGGAGAGGCTATGAAAGAGTAAAACAGTGTTAATTCAATAAATTGCAGATGGTGGCATGTGCGATTGTGATAACACTCGGCCGGGAAAAATATTCGCAGACAACGAGATTAAACACCTCGTCCCCCGCTTTAAATATTTACTATAAACAGCAGAGATAAACGCCCGGGCTTGTCCAACAATAGGATTAAGTCGTGGTTCGCGCTGCTCACACGACCTATCCTTATTAGTTATCTTTATAGTGTCACTTAAAAACGGTGTTATCGTTTGAAACAGCGCCTTTACTTTTTCTTAATTTGGGTTGCTATTGTATTCGATCACAAATCCGTAACAACCGTCGTAACCAGGTCCGCCTCCCCCGCCGTATGTGCCGAGAAATGCCATATAATCCCCCCATGTCGCGACCGGACCGTTCAATTCACCAAATCCCATAATCGGTTGTCCGCCTCCGTCACCGGAATCGTTGGGCTGGTCACTAATTCTTGGATCTTGATCAACTCTGGTTGGAGTATAGTGACTCTTATCACAATCAGGAGAGAGACTGCTGTCACAATATTCGTCTACCGCCCAGTTGCTGTAAGACCAAGTCTCTCCACTTAACCAGCGCCAGCCACCATCCGGTTCAGGCGAACCCTCAGGTTGGTATCCCCCTAAAAATGGACCAATACTAATTCCGTAATGCTCACCCTCTTTTGGGAATGACCAGAAGTATTTTTCATCTGACACTAAATTGAAGACGAATGTATTTTCACCTTCGCTCGTATTAGATGCCAAATACCCTCCGGCATCCTGTGCTAAATATGCCGCCTGATACCAATTCAAGTTCCCACTTGCCACATAGACCGCTTCGTAATAGTGTGTGACACCATCCGAGTTGGTATAGGATTGCACAGGTTGTCGATCGTAGATGACGTCAGAGGGTAACTCAGTCCATGTAAACATCTCAAAAGGTATCTTAAACTCAATGGAGTTAATCGTGACAGTGTGCAAGTCCTCAGGACGATAGCTCCCAGGAGGAAGGCAGAGTGAGAGCCCCCCCTCAATCTTCAAGGCTTTTTTAAGCGATTGCTCAGTTATTCCTAATTTTTTAGCAATTTTGGCGAAATCAGGAGCGCCTTGTCCTGGCTCGCCAAAAGCATCCTGCAATTGTCCTTCGGAAATTCCGAGGGTTGTAGCGCCACTTTTAAAATCTGGAGATGCACAATTATCCGGTCCTCCTGATTCTCTATTTGCAGTTGATGAGCATCCTACGATGACTGCAACCATAAATGCTATTCCTACTAGTCTTAAAAAAAGTCTCATGTATTCTCCTTAAAATTGAACAAAATTTTGAATTTTTCTTTTCACAGATAATCCGAATATGATCATTTTAACAATCTATAATTTAAAATTCGCATTCGTACTGCTACTCATCTCTTGCAAGATAACGCTTTAGATAACGAGCGGATTTAAAACACAAAAAAAACAAGACTATCTAACTCGGTCTCAGCAGTTTTAAATTTGTCTCTGTTCATCGACTTGTTGGACATCCGCGCTTTTTCCGCGCTTTTTTTTATAAAGCCAAGAAAAATGGTAGAAACTGTATCGTTCAAGCCTCTGATAAATACGACTAACCTCAATAATAACTACTGAAGCTAGTCGCATAATAAATGAAATTTTTGTTCAACGCATTTCAAACAACTCATAATGAAATTTACTTTTGTTCAGGCCTAGTTGACCAAAGTCTTGTTGCAATTTTTTTGAAAAATCACTCGGACCACAAAACCAAACATCAGAATTTTTCCAACTAACAACATACTTGTAAATCTCTTTTGCAGTTAGAAACCCCTGCTTATTTGTATCCCACAAATGTAAATTAATCTTCGCTTGTTCAGCCAGTTCATTGATGTACTGAATAAACTCAACGTCAGGACACTGAGTGCAATAAAATAAATTAATTTCGCTAGACTGTGGCTCTTGTGCCAATGCTTCCATTTGTGCAGTAAAAGCTGCGATTCCAATACCACCAGCGATCCAGATTTGATGTTCCGTATCTGATTTGAAATTAAAATAACCGTAAGGGCCCTCTATTAAAACAGCGTCATTGATATTAAGGTTGTTTTTAAGCCTTTTAGTAAAATCACCAATCGCTTTTATTTGAAAGCGGATACAACCATTCTTATTTTGTACTGATGCAATACTGAAAGGGTGTGGCTCTTCGCCGTTAAATTTCAAAAAAACAAACTGTCCAGATTGATGACCTTTCCATTGCTTACCAGTATCGATTGTCAGGTCAAGCACTTGATTACCTTCATAAAAGTGAAAGTTATCAACCTTACCTTGTACTTTGTTTTTATCTCCGATTTTCCCGAAAAGGCTTAGTATTGCAGCCCATGAACCAGCAGTAATTAAGAGGCCAACTACTAGGCCGATAGGTTGATGCCAATATGAAAATTTAGTTAATATGATGGTGTGAAATACAAATAGTAAATATACCAGGGACATTAATTTATGAGTGTTTAGAAACTTCGGGTAGCGAATTGTCTTAGCCAGTGAAATCACAATCAGCAAAATCAGTAGATAAAATCCCCACTCACCTAAAAATTCAGCAAAATGTCGCTGACTTCTAAAAATACCTTCAATGACCGAGAAATCAGTATCAGCAAACATCCCTGCTCTTGTTGGTTTGTCTAACCACCCCAGGCCCACCATATATTTTGTGCCTTTAGCCCAAAACCAATGAACTATAGCTATTACCAAACTGCTGATGCCTAGCCATTTATGTAAGCGGTAAGATTTATCTAAGCCATTTAATATTTTTTCTAATGATGATAAACGCAATGCTAACAGCATAATTATGCTCATTGCCGAAATGGCTAAAATGCCACTATATTGTGTGGCAACATTCCTAATCGGAAAATAAGACCAACTAATGTTACTGACATTCTCTGCGGCTAACCAAAGTATGGTTATGAGACTAAAAGAGAGTGGGATAAACCATTTTATTCTATTCATTAGAATTCCATATATACATTAACTAAAACAAGTAATATTGATGATTATCGCTTTTTTGTAATCTCTTTTAATAACAAAATGTACAAACATAACAGACGTAATCAGCTTAATATCTTCATTAAACTGATTATATGAATAAAACATGTAGTAATTATCGAGGAAATGTGGAGAAATTAAGGATATTAATAAGATCTGGACACCCAGTGCGCCGAGATAAATCGGTATTAGATTAGAGGTGCAATTTCTCAGTTCGGTAAGGTTAGCGAACCGCCGAAACTCCGAGTCATCAGTTAAGAATTATTCAGCCTGTTACGAGTGGTGATCCTCGTTCTTTCAGTGCATTCAAATACCGAACTTTGTTGTATGGCTTGCTATCTTTCCAACATCTATAAACGATTCGTATCCATTTTAAAGCCAGGGCTCTAACTGCTACTTGATGAGTACTACCTTATAATATGGTCCCCTTAATCGTTACAGTAACTCTAGGCTAGTTGCTAGAGTTGTGGAGTCCATACATCGCCTCAGCTAGTAAAAAAACACGCTCGCTAATTCCCGTTTGCGAGCGTTGTTGGTGTAACGGAGAAAATAGGGGGGTATCCTGTAAACACCATATACATAGATCAGATCTCAGTAGAGTTTCTTTGGTCGTACAGTTCAGATTGTAATCGCTACAGCTAAGTTATCTTTGTGGTTGTACAGGCAGCATAAGAGACTTTTAGAAAAATATTTTATTAATACATAATAAAACAAACCGAAACATTTCTCATTAGCATTTTATATATTTTGCACACTAATGAGTCACAATCTTAATTACGGTCACAAACTTCATTAAAATAGTCACAATCTTTATTGCCAGTCATCACTTATTTCTGGTTTTATTTTTTTACTTAAAACCCTTGACCTTAGATTCAACTCCAAGGTTATACTTGTAAAATAAACAGTAGCATAAATCGTTTACAGCTATTAAAGGATAATAATATGTATCGCATAGGGGAACTCGCTCAGCGCTATCAGGTAAAAACCGATACATTACGGTTTTACGATAAGCATGGCCTATTAAAACCTTCATCCCGTAGTGAATCCGGCTACCGGATTTATAGCGAAGATGATGCACAACGCCTGCGTTTTATATTAAGAGCAAAAGCGATTGGTTTTTCATTAACAGATATCTCAGAGCTGCTTTCTATCGAGTTAGATAAATCAAACTGGGCCTGTGCAGATGTTAAAGGTGTAGTGGATATTAAATTAGCTGATTTAGAAGCTAAAATTGCAGAGCTTAATTATTTCAAGACTTCATTACAGCGCTTATCCGATGCTTGCTGCGGCGGTCCTGAAAGTGCAGAACACTGCTCGATTTTAGAAGCTTTAGAGTCGAATTCATCGGCCATAAAATGTGAAAACCAGACACACCGGCACGATCCGTCTCATTATACAAAAAACTGTCAAAGTAAGGGTTAACTATGTTGTTAGCAAATTTTATCGATCTATTTTTAGACTCTGCCCCTTGGTTAGTATTGGGCTTAATATTAGCCGGCATGCTGAAAATGTTCGTGCCTATGTCATGGATGCAGAAACAGCTTGGCGGACATGGTTTTAAAACCACAGTAAAAGCGGCCATACTGGGTGCGCCTTTGCCTTTATGTTCATGCGGCGTTATTCCCGCAGCCGTCGGCCTGAGACGCTCTGGTGCATCTAAAGCGGCAACCACCTCTTTTTTAGTCTCAACCCCTGAAACTGGAGTGGATTCGGTCACTATTTCATATGTCCTACTAGGCCCTTTTATGGCGATAGTCAGACCGATAGCTGCCGTTATTAGCGCGATTGTTGCGGGGTTATTAGTCGGGCGAGATGATCAACCGCAAAATATAAATAGTAAAGCATCTGATGAGTCAGCGAAAGAGCCGCTTAAAGGTAGTTGTTGCAGCAGCAAAAAAAATGACGTTTCCTCTTGTGCTACAAGCTCAGCTGAGAAACATAAACACAGTATCGAGTCAGAACCGGACTGCTGTGACTCTAGCAAAGATATCGCACAAGAGCTGCAGGGCACGCCGCTTATCAAGCGCATCGTTAAAGGGTTACATTTTGCAGCAACAGATTTAGTGCGGGATACCACCGTCTGGTTATTAGTCGGTTTATTCTTTGCCGCATTAGTACAAACCTATGTGCCGGCTGATTTCCTCGTTAAATGGGGCGATGGTATCTTAGCTATGTTAGTAATGGTGATTATCTCCGTACCTATGTATATCTGTGCCACCGCTTCAACACCTATCGCGGCCGGTCTGTTACTCGCAGGTGTTTCTCCTGGCGCAGTCTTAGTGTTTATGCTTGCTGGCCCGGCAACCAATATTGCAACGTTAGGTGTAGTGGCTAAAGAACTCGGTAAACGTGCGCTGTGGGGATACCTTGGTGGTGTACTAGGTGTTGCGCTGATATCTGGAATTGTAGTGAACTACTTAGTTGTAACTTTTGGTTTCGTGGTCATGCCTCAGATTGGCGAACAAAATGCGCTTTTACCCGACGCAGTGGTTTACAGCTCAAGTATCCTGTTAGCGATATTAATGGCTAAAGTCTTCTTTGATATGCTGCCGATAAAGTGGGCAGGTAAAGGTTGCTGTTCTGAATAAACGGCATTATCTGCAAACGAGTTTCTGGGCAGGCAGGACAATAAGAGATTAAATGCTATTAAGTCATAGGGATAAAAATATGACAAAGATTGCTATTGCAGTAGTCGTTATAACCTCATTGTTGTCAGCTTGTACAGATGAAAGTAAATTATCAGCGCCACCAGCAGAAGGCATTGCTGAAATTAAAACATATATTCAAACAGCGATCGCTTTTGCACAACACAATGAAGTTATTGCCTTAGAGAAGGGGATTCGACTTACATTATCAGAACAAAATATCGCGAACAAAATTGGAATCAAAGATGTTGATAAAATTAGAATTTTATATGTAGATAAGTTTCCCTTTCCAGAAGATGAAAAATTAGCTGAATTCGCAAGAACTACAGGGCTTGACTCTCCGTTTGTAGAAGGATTTACCTATGGATATGCTATCTATATTAAAAATGGCGCTTATAGTCGAGAGCTTATTGCACATGAACTTATTCATGTGCAGCAGTATGAAAAATTAGGAATAGAAAAATTCATGAGTCGCTATCTGATTGAATTAGCCATGATGGGCTATCGAAATGCTCCATTAGAAGTTGAAGCATATGAGCGAGCCTCTATCTATAAGTGAATGCCACCTTTTCTTTAATAAAAGATTCTATGTGCTAGATTTAAAAAAAATCTTGACCTGACTATAACTTCATAGCTGAGAATGACTTTTGACGGTGACAAACTGTCTGATAAATCAATAAACTTTAGGAGATAGAAAATGGGTAATGCAGTTATGAATAAAGAAAAATGGGTTTTATTGTTTAAAGAGATAGGCCTTGATGATGCGACTATGACTAAATGGCATAAAGAATTTGAAACCAGATACCCAAATGAACATCAGTCTTTTCTTGAATGGCTGAAAATATCAAAAGATGAAATTAGTCGAATTAGAGCACTGTAAGAACTAATTGTGCAGGGTGGTTGCCTTTAGTTAGGCAACCACCCAATTAATCCTATATTTAACGGAAAGGTATATGTTTACCATTGGTCAAGTGGCGAAGAAATATTCGCTTTCAAGAAGTACGCTAATTTATTATGACTCCATTGGGATCTTAACGCCCAGTTGTAGAAGCGATGCAAATTACAGATTATATTCTGATAGAGATCTGCTACAAATGGATAAAATATTACTATTTCGCAATGCCGGTTTGCCATTAGATTCCATATCGTTACTTCTTGATAAGGAGGGAGGGGATCTTACTTCCGCGCTTGAACAGAGATTATTTACTATAAATAAAGAGATGCAGGAGCTGAGGAATCAGCAGAAAGTCATTCTAAAAATATTGGAGAATGAAAGCTCCGCAGTAGGCTCTAAAGTCATCACTAAAGAGATATGGGTATCTCTGCTGACGGCGGCGGGTTTGGATGAAGAGGGGATGAAAAAGTGGCATATTGAGTTTGAAAAAACATCACCCGAAGCCCATCAGGATTTTCTTGAATCAATCGGTATAGAAAATAACGAAATCATGTTGATTCGGGAATGGTCAAAAGCCGGTAAATAATAGAGTTCGGATATAATGGCCAACGAACTAACTTATAACCAGATTTTTACTCATTGAATTTTATAAAGAGCAGGACAGCCAGTGCTTTTTGAGCAATTTGGCAATGTCCTGTGTATTTTTTTATAGATTGAAACCGTCTTATATTTTACAGTTGAGGTTCATCATAATTTTCTGGCTGATCGCTGTATACACACACATTGTAATCTTCAACTAAACCTGTTTCTGCCACACAGTGAGTTTCAAAAAACTCAACAATCTCTTTACGCTGACAGTGTGCTTCAAATGCGGCTCTATCACGCCACACTTCATTAAATACGATGGGAAAGCTATTACCTTCGGCAAAATCATTTTTAATATGACGGGTAACTAAGTATTGAATGCAGCCGTCTTCACGTTGTGAATTTGGTTCAAGTGCTTGTAATACTTTAAAAAGTTCGTCTAGCTTGCCTGCTTTAGGTTGAAACATTGCGATACAGTATATTTTTTGAGACATAATAACCTTGCTAAATTAATGGGATTAAAGTGTGAATAAATTATGCTTTGCTTGTGTTGATTAAAATAATATTGCCGTCAATACCTGTGATTAAAGCACGCTCTCCCGCTTTAATACTTTCAACTGTACTGTCATCTGCTAAGCGTGCATTCCAGTTGATACCCGAGTGACGGATTGAGCCTCCATTGGCTGTTACCGTTTCGCTTACGGGGACAGTTTGGCCTATCATATCACTACTGTTATCAACGACGGCTGTTGTGCCTTGAAATTGTTTTAGTGGTTTCCATAAAAGTAACGCACTAAACAGACTAAACAGACCGACAAAAAGCAGTTCCACTTCCCACGTAGAGACTAAATTTAAAGAAACAAGCACACCGGTTAGTGCACAGCCAATTGCAATAAAAAGAAGTGGCCCACTTAAACCGATAAGGGTTAATTCAACCAGTAAACAGATACCTGCAAGTCCGTATAGAAGTTTGTCGTGGTTATTAAATAAATACTCAAAAATGGAATCCATAGAGCCCTCATTAAAAATTAAAACGGGGAACGATTTCTGTTCCCCAAAAAAGATTATTCAGCTAATTTTAGTGAGCTGGAAACTGCAATCGCTTGCGCAACTGTATTGGCAATATTATCGCCAGTATTACCGTCGGTCAATATAACTGAACCCTCAGCTGCAATTGCCTGATGAGCTGCAATTGCTTGTTGTGCAAGTGTTAACTCTACCGCTTTTTTACCTTCAGGCGTCGCTGCTTGTAGACCTACTACGTGTAAAGCGCTTGCTTCAGCTTCTGCTACTAAGCGAATCGCTTCCGCTTTACCCTGTGCTTCCAGCATACGTTTTTCTTTTTCAGCTTCTGCCGCGAGGACTTGCTCAGCTTTAGCAGCTTCCGCATCTAATACACGCGCTTGTTTTAGACCTTCCGCTTGAGTAATTGCGGATGTTTTAACCCCCTCTGCAGTTAAAATAACCGAACGTTTTTCACGTTCTGCGGTCATCTGTTTTTCCATATCTTCTTTAATGGACTGTGGCGGGGTAATGTCGCGAATCTCATAGCGGGTCACCATCACACCCCAAGGCTGTGTTGCTTCTGTCATTGCTCCTAAAATTTGCGCATTGATGACATCACGGTTTTGAAAACACTCATCAAGTTCCATTGAACCAATGGCGTTACGCATAGTGGTCATCGCAAGTTGTATCACGGCTAATTTATAATCAGTTACATTATTGGTTGCTGCTCCTGCATCTGTGACTTTCATAAATAAAATACCGTCTATCTGCAGGGTGATATTATCCCTGGTGATTGCCGATTGCGAAGCAATATCCAGGGACTGCTCTTTTAAATTACGATCGGCTGCGACACGTTGCACAAATGGAATAAGAAAGTTTAAACCAGCACCCAGTGTCGCACTGTATTTACCCATCGTATAAATAACATAACCACGGTTTTGCGGTACAAAATAAATCGCTTTTTTAATTGTAAGTAAAAGTACTGCGACAAACCATACCCATGGAGATGTGATAATTGACATTAAATCTTGCATAATTAACCTCTTGTATAAGTAGAAATATTGATAGTTTATTTCATCACGAATTAATCAAAAGAGAAAGATCTATTGCTTGTATCTGTATGATCTGACAGAAATAAATATTGCTAACTTGTAAAAATCTAAAATATCGGATGTTATAGATGAAGATGGAAGAAGAGTGAGTAGCTGTTCCATAATAAGGGATTATAAGTTTTACCAAACACGACTCATAAAATTCTTTTCAGTGGTATTGATTAAAGTGGTCAAATGAATTTGGCCAAAATTTTATAGGTTTCTAACCGCTGGGGTGGCCCTGCCAATCGGGTAGAAACAGGCATAAAACACAGATAGTTGCGAAGGAGAATAGCAAATTCTGATAAGGTTTTTTCGCAATCGAGCATAATGAGATAAAACATCGTGTGCAAAGTGATATTTTTTTGGGTAAAGGGCTTTTATTGTTCCTATACTCAAAAGATAAACATTGAACTAAACAGGAGTTCCAGATGAATACAATCTTTAAACTATGTCTTATTTCATCTCTACTCTTTGGCATTTCATTCACAAGCCAGGCTAGCGAACTCGTACCGCATAAAGCAAGCTACACCGCCAAAATAAAAAAAGGTATTAGCATTGAAGGTGAAGCAGTGCGAGAACTTAAAAAATCACAAAATGGACAGTGGTTGTATAGCTTCAATGTAAAGTCTTTTATAGCCGATATTGATGAGTCAACGCTACTTTCGTGGCATGATAATCAGGTAGTGCCACATTTATATAACTACAAACTTTCTGCTATTTTAGCTCGAGATAAACTAAAAAAAGTTAATTTTGACTGGAGTAAAATGACCGCGATAAACCCATTAAAAAAGAAGGGTTGGGCAATCACGAATATTCCAAGCAATACACTTGATAGATTAAGTTACCAATTACAATTAGGTATGGATTTACAATCAGGTAAGCAAGAGATGCTTTATCATGTAGCACATAAAGGGAAACTCAGGGAAAACCATTTTATAGTAACAGGTGAAGAAAAGATTAATACAGCCTTTGGTATAATACAAAGCATTAGCGTTGAGAAAGTACGAGATAAAGCCAAAAAACGTAAAACGAATTTGTGGTTATCGAAACAATATCCATTTTTATTATTAAAGATGGTTCAAGTCGAAAAAGACGGTGAACAATACGAAATTAATATTATTCAAGCGAGTATCGAGGGTAAAAATATTACTTTTAATTGATCAGATCCAAAATCTTTACAATGAAAGTTATGACGATGAAAACTACACAAACAGCAACAGCAATTCTACTACTATGTTTGCCTTTTCTTATTTGCTCAAACAAAGCATGCTCGCAGATTTATCGGTGGACTGATGAACAAGGACAAATTCATTTTAGCGATAGATAAAGCACCAATACATTTAAAGCCACAGGAAATCTCATCTCAAGTCAATGAGTTCAACGTCCAAAATAGATGAGTGTTGAACAATAGCAATCAACTCCAAAATGCTATCAGTAAGAGAGATGAAAGCGAAGCATAAAATTCTTGTAACAACACTATTTGATGCTGAATTACACAGCAAAGATGATCTCCCTAATTTATATCAAAGTCGTTGGAATATTGAAGTTGATTTTAGAAATTTAAAGATAATAATGGGTATGTCGGAGCTGAGTTGTCAATCACCTAAAATGTATGAAGAAGAGATATGGGTCTATTTATTGGCGAGTCATATTGTCCGTATTTTAATGGCTCAAACAGCTAAATAATTCAGTCTAAACATTAGGATCATTAGCTTCGAAACACACTGAAAATTTGTAATTCTGTTTT
>JABXKR010000070.1 GCA_013619145.1 Psychromonas sp.
CTTCTAATGCCGTCACTCTATATAAAAACTAGCAAGTTAGTGAGGAATCAGGCTGCTGTCGTGTGATGCACGCTTTTCGTGAAAGCGTTCATGGTTTCCAATACAATTTTACTTGCTATAAAAATCCCCACGCTTGCAATTCCCGAAGGCAAGCCAGACAAATTAAATTGCAGATCGACGTTAGAGTAAAAATCAAGGAGGTCGTTTGATCGCACCTCCCCGCTATGCATCACTCCCCCTGTAAACAGTCATCCCTTTCAACGATTCGATCTTCAATCCATTTGTCAATTTCACTTTCAACCCATGCAACCGCTCTGTCGCCTAATGATACTGACATAGGGAATGTTTTAGCCTTTATGTACTTATAAATCGTGGCACGTGCTAAGCCTGTAATGTGCATCACCTCTTTTAATCGAATTAATCTTGGTCTTTTCTTTGTCTCAGCTTGTTGTATTAACTCTTCCATTTTGAACTCCTGTTGTTTCATTCAAAACAGAAGGGCTTGCCGTAAAAAACAACTTATTAGGCTCACGTTCAACTCCAACATATTTCAGGTACACATTATCCTTATGAATCCACCAGCCAGAGAACAATTACCCCCATTTACAGCCTTAAGGTTGAGGTTGAACAAGACTTACTGAAACTCGTTAATAAACATGTTGAATCTGTTAATGGCTTAACCGAGCTCGTTGACTGTGTACCAGATTCAATCTCAGAGCCGTTTAAAGAAGTATTACGTGAAGAAGGTAAAGTTAGCGTTACCACTGACCTAGTAGACCTCGTATGTAGTGCAGAGGAAGGTGATATTCAAACCATGCTGTACGCAGTACTTGCTCATCACCCCAAAGCCCTGCATCAGTTTATTACCACTGAACAAGCCAATATCAAGCTTGCC
This sequence comes from Psychromonas sp., assembly GCA_013619145.1. Lineage (GTDB taxonomy): Bacteria > Pseudomonadota > Gammaproteobacteria > Enterobacterales > Psychromonadaceae > Psychromonas. Next base: position 896 of record JABXKR010000070.1, read on the forward strand.
ATGATTGAAAGCGCCCAAGCATTGCTAACAGGCCTTGAGGGATGTATTTAATGACCATTGCACAAAGGTAGGATTATGAAAAATGCCACTAAACATCAAAGAATTAAAACCATCATTCACAGTTCAGCAACAGCAGCCGCTACAGCTGGGGCAGGACTAGCCCAAGTACCAGGTTCAGACAGTGCGATCATTACACCTATTCAAATAGCGATGATTGTATCCATTGGCAGGGTCTACAAACAGGATATGAGCTTTACAACAGCAGCATCAACACTATCAGCTATTTCAGCAGGTTACGTTGGCCGTGCGGTCTCTCAGGTGCTTGTAGGTTGGATACCAGGTGTAGGCAACATTCTTAATGCCACTACTGCTTTTGCTATTACTGAAGCCATTGGCTGGAGTGCCAATGAACTATTTAAGGATTGATAATAACAATATGAATTAGAGTCTTGATGACTCTCTATAAGCGATTAATTTAATGATAAAAAAGAAAAGATTAAAAGAATAAAGGATGTCGCACTGTAGTGCTCCTCTGTCTATAAGACAAAAGATCCTTACCCACTCAGTACCTTCCAACCTTCGACTCGAGTAGAACTGTTGATTTCTCAACAGCTCTACTCAAGGCTTTCTAATAACCATTACTAATTATTAGTTCTTCATATAATAGGGGTAATTTGAGAATGTTTTTTAATTGTCATTAACACCACCAGCAAGATTCATCACACTTTTAAGCAATACACTCCACCAGCAAGAGCCATCGGGCAATTAACGTCTTACTCATTAGTAACATGGTCAGGCAACCAACAACAATAACAGGGATAAGAATAATGGATGTAAATATATACGCTATTGATGAGCTTCCAGATGAGAAGTTTATCCACCTTATTGATAACAGAGAGTCATTCACACTTACTAATATTACGCACATGAAAAAGACCGTGCTGAAAATCGAAAGTCTTATTGAAGCAAAAGGCCTTAAATGCCGAGTTTATACCAAAGGACGTTCTGCAACCGTTGCCGCAGCTGCTATTCCTGTTTCACCCACTGTTATCGGTGGGTGGCTCTCTGGTATCGCTATTGGTGTACATAACCTCGCTACTTATGATCCAGATTATGAAATAGGGAAAAACAGGTTATCAAAAGAGCTTAATGTTGAGTATAAAAAGTAGTTTTGCTTGAACACTCTGCACATTATCTGAGCTGTTAATTGAAATTATTTTTAAACACATATTACTTTGGTGAATAACTAATAAACCCTAACCACAAAGCCTCTTGAAACAACAAAGTTTCAGGGGGCTTTTTTATGTCTGTTTTTTACCCATCCGGCTTCATTTATTTTACCCGAAACGGTTTGTTCGGGCATTTGCTGCCCGGTCTGTGAATATGATGGGTAACTGATGTAAAGCATAGGACTTCGCTACAAAAAGTTATTTGCTAATTGGCCTCGTTACCGAAGAGGTTTTCTATTCAATTACACAGTTGATTACTATTATGGTCAAACGAGCAAAAGTGAGTACACAAGAGCAAGTCGCTCTTGCCTTTGAATTATATAAACGAATACCACAAAGCTATAAAACCACCGCAAAAGAACTTCAAGCTCAACTTAATGAGGTAGGCATTGAACGCGATATCCGCACCATTCAACGTAACCTCGATGTGATAATTCAATATTTTGATATTGAAAAAGATGACCGCACTAAACCATATGGTTATAGACGTCGTTCTTGCAATATAGCGATCTTCGGTCCACAGGAAATGTTGTTATTAAACTTAGCAGAGGAGCACTTAAAATATCTTCTACCAGTTAGCTTAGTGAAAACACTTAAAAGCACCTTTAGTGATGCAAAATACCGCTTGTTTCCAAACCTAACTAACGAGAAGGAACGCCAATGGTTAAAGAAAGTTAAGTTAATAGTTAAAGAGCCGCATGATTTACCACCTAAAATCATTACTGGTATATTCGAGAAGATCAGTCATGCGCTTTACAATAATTACTGGATATCACTGCAATATCCAAATGCACATCAAGATGATAGATCCAAAGAAGCTATGCCATTAGGTTTAGCTCAACAAGGTTTGATGGTTTATCTTGTATTTCGCTTTAAGGGTGATCAGGCGGAGCAGGTTGTGGCTATTCACGATATCGTCAAAGTTTCTATTTCAAGTTTTGCGTTTGTTTATCCGCGAGATTTTGATCTGGCCGATTTTGATATAGTAAGTGCAATCGAATCATCCAAAGATCAAGCGTTAACGCTAGAGATGGACATCCCACCAGCACCTGAAGTTAAAGTTGATTTTCATTTGCCTAATTCAGCAGCGAGTGAAGACTCAGCCACAATACAGCAATTTAAGGAATAATTAATCTAACACCTATCCGTTCAACCATTTTGAAAAAATGGAACATATGGAAAACTTTACCGACGACACCTGTCTTAATTTCGGCAAGGTGCACAATCTTTTCTTAAAAAAAGTCGGACGGATTATGCCCTGGTTTGTAAATGCCTATTCAGA
>JABXKR010000073.1 GCA_013619145.1 Psychromonas sp.
ATGCGGCTGGTTTTACGCCAAATGTTGTTTTTACTGCAACCGATGCTGATGTGCACTTGTCGGTGAGCTTTTAATCATTTGCATTAGTGCATTACGGATACGGTTTTGAAGGATCAGTAATAAAGATTTGCTAAATGGCATGCGGGTAGCATTAAGTAGCAATTCATCAACTTCAGAGATAACAGCGCGCTGTTTGCTGATTGCGATTCTTCTTTCGGCTTCAATTTTTTGTTTATATTGTTGAATGATATTGTAGCCAATTAGGACAAACAATAATAAACCGATCAGTGATAAAATTAGTGGAAATAGCATAAATTCTCATAATACAAATTAATTAAAATAGATGTCTCTGCAAAAATGCACTTTAACCGCTAGTGTGCATTAAGGCAAACGTAAGGTAAATACACTTCCGCCAGATCCACTTTTATTTTCTAGCAAAATGTGACCTTGCAGCTGCTTTGTTTTATGTTCAGATGCTATTTTCTTTGCAAATAACAGGCCAAGACCACTTCGTCCTTTACAGGCGTTGAATTGTGAATCCGTATTATTTATTGCAAGCATATGTTCAGGGTAGCCGTCGCCATCATCTTCTACTTGGATATTTAGATATTGCTGATCGCTGAAAGCACGTAATGTGATGGATTTTTTAGTATGACGAAGGGCATTAATAAAAATATCTGCGATTAAATAGGTAACCAAATCCTGATCAAAATAACCATTTAAATCTGGGTCTACATCTAATACGACTTTTACATGATGACTATTTAAGTAAAGACGATTTCTATCGAGTACTTCATGCAGCATCTCGGCAACTGAATTTTCTTCAATATAAAGGGGTAACTGATTTTGTTCATCTCGGTATAGGGCAAGTAACTGCATTAAGCTGCCGTTAATCCTTGATGTTTGATAATGGAGATCAGCAAATGCCTGGTGTTGCTTAGGTGTTAAATTGTCCGCAAGGTCTAAATGTTCAATGGACTGCAAAAGCATAAAAAGAGAATTTTTCATGTCATGTGCACTGGTTGCTAAAATGCTGCTGAAATCAAGTTCATTTTGTTTGCTCATGGTCACCTCTGAATGCGCATAGTCAAATAATATAAGTATGAAATATATGTGTTAAATATCAAGTCGGTAAAGTAGCTCTTTCTGTTTATTAGAACTCTGCTAGAATAATAGACTCTTAATTGTGGATAACAGTTGGTTTTAAATGAAATTACAACAATTACGTTATATCGTCGAAGTCTTAAATAACAATTTAAATGTATCAGCAACAGCTGAAAATTTATTTACTTCGCAACCTGGAATTAGTAAACAAGTTTGTATGCTTGAGGATGAGTTAGGTATTCAAGTTTTCGAACGAAGTGGTAAACATTTAACCAAGGTAACCCCCGCGGGTAAAGAAGTAATTCGTTTTGCGTCTGAAATTATGGGGAAAGTTGAAAGTATAAAGGCGATTGCATCTCAATACACTCAACCTGATCAAGGTTCGTTAAACATTGCCACAACTCATACTCAAGCGCGCTATGCTTTGCCAGAAGTCATACAGGGCTTTATTAAACGTTATCCTAAAGTGTCTTTGCATATGCACCAAGGTACGCCAACACAAATTAGCGAATCAGTGGTCAAAGGTAAAACAGATTTTGCGATTGCAACGGAAGCGCTACATCTGTATCAAGATTTGATTATGTTGCCCTGTTATCACTGGAATCGTTCCGTGATCGTGCCAAAAAACCATCCTCTTGCAAGTATAAAAAATATTACCATTGAAGATATTGCAAAGCATCCAATTGTTACTTATGTATTTGGCTTTACTGGGCGCTCTGAATTAGATGAAGCATTTAATGCGGCTGGTTTTACGCCAAATGTTGTTTTTACTGCAACCGATGCTGATGTCATTAAAACTTATGTGCGTTTAGGATTGGGGGTGGGCGTTGTCGCATCCATGGCCGTTAATGGAGATGATGATGATTTTTGTGTGATTGATGCAAGCCATCTCTTTAAATCAAGTACAACAAGTATTGGATTTAGAAAAGGCACATTTTTACGGGATTATATGTATGAATTTATGGTGCGTTTTGCGCCACACCTTACCCGTCCACTTGTTGAAAAAGCAATTCAGCTTAAATATAGCGCCGAAGTGAGCAAACTGTTTGAAGATATTGAACTGCCGACGCGTTAATTTATGATCAAGCAATTATTGAAAAAGCGATACGTAAACCTAAAATATAGCGCGGAAGTGAGCAAACTGTTTGAAGATATTGAGCTGCCGACGCGCTAGTTTTATTTATCAGTGTTTATTTAACGCTTCAAGGCAGGGCAAAATTTTACTGACTTTATCAAAACACTCTTGATATTCCTGATCAACGTTTGAGTCTGCGACTAAACCGCCACCCGCCCAGCAATAAATTTTCTGTTTATGACAGATCAGTGTTCTGATGGTTATATTCATATCCATTTGACCGTCACCGTTAATATAACCAATACTGCCGCAGTACAGCTGACGGCTGTTCGGCTCTAGTTCTGCAATGATTTCCATTGCGCGAATTTTCGGGGCGCCAGTAATTGATCCTCCCGGGAAACAGGCACGGAGTAAATCTTCGCTGCTGTACTGTGTAGCTAATTTACCTAATACCGTACTTACTAAATGATGTACTGCTGGAAAACTTTCAACATCAAATAATTTCGGTACGCTAACGCTACCCGCCTGGCAAACTCGACCAATATCATTACGTAGAAGATCAACAATCATCAAATTTTCAGCGCGGTTCTTTTCACGTAAACCGTATTGGATTCTTGCTCGGTCGGGTTCAACGAAGCCGACCATTTATCCGCCGCAACAATATCGGGCAAGTGGTCA
>JABXKR010000076.1 GCA_013619145.1 Psychromonas sp.
TTGCCCTTCGGGAGTTTCGCCCGAAAGCTAGCACTGCGTTGCAACACTTGAAAAGGGAATAACCATTCTCATCATGTTGCGTCTTGTTCTAGCATCCAGGCGAAGCTCTGAATTTGCATCTTGAAATAGTTTGGGTATAGCCATCTCTCAACTTGCTGAAATGTGCACTTGCAAGTGATTCGGCTATAAGCGCATTGTTAAAGCGACTCGTTTTCTGTCAAGATCCAGTTCAAGCACTTTAACTTTAACAATCTGCCCTGCTTTTACTACCTGTAATGGATCAGAGACAAATTTGTCTGCCAATTGCGAAATATGCACTAATCCATCCTGGTGAACACCAATATCGACAAATGCGCCAAAGCTGGTGACATTAGAAACCACACCTTGTAAAACCATATCAAGCGATAAATCGGCAAGTTTGTTGATACCCTTTGCAAAGCTAACGGTTTTAAATAATGGACGAGGATCGCGTCGCGGTTTACTGAGCTCATTAACAATCTCTTTAATCGTTAACAACCCGAACTGCTGATTCACCAACTGCTCTATGTTTACTTTATTTAATGAATCTAAATTATTAAGCAGCTCTTTTACCTCTTGATTTTGCTGCTTTGCAATTTTATTAACCAGACTATAGGCTTCTGGATGGACTGCAGAGTTATCAAGCGGATTATTGCCATCAATTATACGCAGGAAACCGGCACATTGCACAAAGGCTTTATCACCTAAACGGGGCACTTTTTTTAATGTCTGACGAGATCTGAAAATGCCATGAGTATCGCGGTAATTTACGATATTCTGGGCAATGGTATTGTTTAATCCGGCAATAAAACTCAGTAGCGAGACTGATGCGCTATTGAGATCAACACCCACTGCATTAACACAATCTTCTACCACTGCTTGTAAACGTTTGCTTAATAACGTCTGGTTAAGATCATGTTGATATAAACCCACACCAATCGCTTTCGCATCAATTTTAACTAACTCGGCCAACGGATCCTGCAAGCGACGCGCGATAGAAACAGCACCTCGTATTGATACATCAAGCTGTGGAAATTCAAGTGAAGCAAGCTCAGAGGCGGAATAAACAGAGGCACCTGCTTCACTGACAATAAGCTGCGTAACCTTTGCTGATTGTTTGCTTAAGCTGTCCCGGACAAAGCTATCCGTTTCACGCGATGCGGTGCCATTACCTATTGCAATCAGGTCTACTTTATATTTTTCTATTAATTTCAGTAACAGAACTTCAGCTTGCTCGGCTTTAAAAACAGGTGCATGCGGATAAATGGTTGCATAATCAAGTAACTTACCCGTTTCATCAATTACCGCCACTTTACAACCGCTTCTAAATCCGGGATCTAAACCAAGCACCACTTTACGCCCGGCTGGCGCGGCCATTAAAAGATCTTTTAAATTACTGGCAAAAACATCAATCGCACTGTCATAAGCCTTTTCTTTTAAAGATGAAATTAACTGCGTTTCTAATAAAGCCGCTAATTTACTTTTCCAGGCTTTTTTAATCACCTCTGCCCGCCAACTATTAGCTGGCAAACTGTTTAGTGAAAAACCTAAATGATTGGCTATCAATATTTCACAATATGATGTTTTACTAGATTTATCCTGCTTTGGATCGGCCTGTAGCTTCAGTTTTAAAAAACCTTCATTTTTACCGCGCACCATCGCCAATAAACGATGTGATGCAATTTTATTTAAACGCTCACTGTAATCAAAATAGTCTTTAAATTTACTAGCAGTTTGATCGCTGCCTTTAACCACTTTACTAACAAGCAACGCATTGCTTAATAAATGTTTTCGTAGTTTTTCCAAAAGCACAATATCACTGCCGATACGCTCAACAAGTATAATTAATGCGCCATCCAAGACCGCTTTAATATCATTAAAACCTTGCTTAGCGTTCAAGTACTTTCTTGCAAGTAACTCTTTATCTGCTTCATCTTGATACCATAACTTATCTGCAAGCGGCTCAAGTCCCGCCTCTATCGCGACTGTTCCTTTACTAATTCGCTTACTTTTAAAAGGCAGATATAGGAGTTCAAGTGCACTTTTATTTACACAAGATTCTATTTGGCTTTTTAACTGACAGGTTAACTTATCCTGATCTGCCAAGGTCTTTAAAATAGCAGTACGACGAACATTTAATTCACGCAGGTAAATTAAACGCGTTTCCAATAAACGAAGTTGGCAATCATCAAGACCTGAAGTGGCCTCTTTGCGATAACGTGCGATAAACGGCACTGTATTTCCGTCATCATAAAGTGCAACGAAAGCGGTAACCTGTTTTGCAGTGATCGATAATTCGCTTGCAAGTGTTTGATTAATTAATGCTGTATTTAAGTTCATCATATTATTTTACTGCTTGTTTTATTTGAATATTTCAACATACTTAGCTGACATTTTACATTAATATTAGGAGTTCTGGATGATCAATTTTGCAGTCATTGGTAGCAACTGGATCAGTGAAAAGTTTGTTAACGCAACCTTAGTGGCTAAACAACTAAAACTCAGCGCAGTTTATTCCCGAGAAATAGAAAACGCTCAGGACTTTGCAGACAAATTTAATGTCAGAAATTGTTTTGATGATCTGCAAACACTGAGTCTCGATAAAAATATCCAAGCGGTTTATATCGCAAGCCCGAACTCTTTTCACTTTGAGCAAACATTACAGATGCTGCAACAGGGAAAACATGTTATTTGTGAAAAGCCCTTAGCATCCAATGCGCAGCAAGTTGAGATCCTTTATCAGGCAGCAATCGATAACAATGTGATTTTATTTGAAGCTTATATGACCAATTTTCTTCCTAATTTCCAACAAGTTAAAAATAATATCTGCAAATT
>JABXKR010000081.1 GCA_013619145.1 Psychromonas sp.
CTATAATAGGCATTAATAAAAATATTGCACGAGTAGCAAATCACTGCGATCTCTTAAAAAAAGAGGGAAGCGACAAATTTATTGTCATGTATAAAAGTTCTGAATAACGTATGCTTATAAGCGAAATTAGAGAGCTTTTTTTCAGCCATATGTCAGCCTCCTTATCTCTAGTACGGGATATCATCCATTGGAATCGGGTTAAGAGTGTGCTTAATTAGGTCCTCAACTTTAACGGGAGTTTGAGACTCAACGCGTCTGATGATTTCGACTAACGCTGCGGTGTTGTCATTTAACTTTGTATTTAGTTCTCTGACTTCAGCAATGAGTTCTTGATTGCGTGCTTTGTAATAATCGACTGTGCCGTATTTAGGTCCATCTGCATCTTCCTCCACCTCGCTATCAGACATCTGCTGATAACGAGATTCGGCTATCATCTTTTTGCGATCATCAGTGGATAACGTGCTGAGCGCACCTTTGATCACACCTTTCGCTTTTAAACGCTCATGAAGTGTTGTGGCAGAAATTGGGGCTTTTTCGCTCCCTAGCTCCACCATAATTTCTAATTCTGCTTCAATGGCACTGTCGAGCTTGATTGAACGGGCATTCTTAGCCATATTATTTTTCCTCTCTCAATTCACGCTGATCTTGGGCAAAGCTCTCTACCACCGTCTTTTTCGGCCCAGTTTGATTTAGCCGCATGGTTGTATTAAAGACTCGTAACGGTATAAAACCACTGAAATTCTCCGCTTTACCTAAGACAATTCCCATCTGTGACAAGTTGTGTTTTTCTTTCTCAAAAGCGTCTCGCTCACGCCGCGATTTTAACTTACCGGCCTGCTCCAACCGTGACATTTTTTCGACATTTAGTGATAAGTTTTGATGAGTCGCACGGATACTATCCAGCTCACCAGGGCGTCCTGTGATCGTTAAATGAAAACAGCCTTCACCATCAAGGCAACGCAGTTGCTTGTCACAACCATGCAGCGCCAAGTTGCGGGTACAGCTGCCATTCACAACAATATGAAAATTACGACCATGGACTTCAACAAACTCTTTAGCTGACTGCAACCCGTCTTTTTTTCGGATTGCGTTAAATGTACCTTGCAGCTCACCCAAGAGATTGTTTTCTGCAAGCGCTTCTTGCATAAACTCAACATGCTCAGCTGGTTTGTTAAAAGCATGCACGCTTTGTTGCACAGCCAGTTTAGTGGGCGTTGGCCCCATTGGTGTTACCCCTAGTTCAGCTAACAAGCTGTCATTAGGTTCTGGTGACTCAGCAACAACTTCATTGGGCTGCTGTGCATTATTGACTCGTTGTCGCATGCTAGCTGTAGACGTGTCCTGATTACGTGTCTTATCTTTTAAGCTGAGATGTTGATAGTCTCGGTTTTGCGTAATATCTCTACGTCCCACTATTAGTGCCTGCTGGTGCTCATTAACATCTGCCAATGCCAAAAATGTATTTAACTGATGTCGTGGCAAATGTGACTGGATATATATATTTGACCCATCTTCCTCTTTTAATCCGTATCGATTGAAAACCGATGCGCAGGAATCTGGAGTTCTCTTATTAGCAGAGCCAAAAAACGCCCCCAACGTGGTTTGAGTCATAACGTCTGGATATATATAAGAAATCGCTGTATTAGCTTGCGAAATATCTCCCAAGACCCCTTGCGGAGTGATGCAGAGCAATTCTGATTTTTTGATGGTAATAACATTTTTTCGCTTTCCTTTATCCCCCACCCAAAGGCTGATTGACGAGCTGTAATGCTTCCCCTTGGTCCGATGATAATAACGATTTAGATCGGCCACTCGATAGACGGGTTGCCTAGAGATTGGGCCCTTAATGCCCTCTCTTCTTAGTTTCATTCTGTCCGTATCGACAATTTCCTTGACAGGTAATACCCCAGCCTTTTTAAACTTTATTTTAAATACATAAATATGACCACTATTCGTAGTATTGATACCAGTGTGGAAAAAGTGTTGATTAACGTCTCTATATGAAATTGTTTCATCTGCCCAATGAATAGGTTCTGCCGGATGTAGCTCTAGATGTTTTAGCTGCGCTCGACACGCGATTGTCTGTTTATTGATAAATTCGAATGCAGCGATTACAAGTTGGGCACTGGTTTTGTCTAGCCACTTGTAGGCGGCGACATGACCCTTTTCCGGATGATATTCGATCCCCCATATCAGCTGCGGTTCAAGTTCTGGCTTGCCGCTCTCATCCAACACAGGCTTGCCATTCTCATCCAGTTTCTTTACAAGTATGGGCTTACCCGTGTTTTCATTGACTTCAGCAACACTAACCAGTGCATCATTGCGCAGACGCAGTAGTTCTCCAATACGGAATCCCGTCACAATCAGAATGTGATAATATCGGATAGCGACTTGCTCCCATTCCCCGATGGCATTATATGTCAGCCATGCAAGCGAATGCATCGCTTTCATTGAGATTAATTTATCGTCACCATCCCGTTCATTATCGTCAATCGATGACGCTTTTTTTCGACGCTGTTGCAGCTCTTTCAGCTCTTTACTAAGTGGTACTTCATGTGTGTTAGTAAACGTAATGCCCACAGAGATGACGCCCTTAACCTTGAGCGGCTTCACCACCTTCAAACACGCGTCAAGGATTCCTTTCATTGCTTTAAAATTACTTGCAAGTAGATTGGATTCCAGCTGCTCGAATACCGCATCATCAATAGACCACGGGGCAGCAGTACCTTTAACTTGCAGTAGCGCCCGGTGCATATGCTTCATATAAGTGATACTGCACTTTAGACCTCCAAACCTAGTGCCTAGGGCCATAGAGTTAACTGCTTGTGCTTTACAAAAGTCGATATAGTT
>JABXKR010000082.1 GCA_013619145.1 Psychromonas sp.
GTTGTGCGCTAACAACACCAACAGAAAATAAATATATTAAACCAATTAAAAACGAATATGTAGATGAAACATCTACAAGTACAGGCTATATCGCAATTTCTGGACTATATCGCCAACGCACCTATGATAATTTTGGTAATATGTCTCAAGACTGGACTCGTGCCGCTTACGATTTCGACAATAATGACTTAAAATTTAAATCTATAGACCAGTCAAATAACAATAGACAAGTAGCTTTACATCTCAATCTTGAAAAATATGCCGAAAATAAGCTTCATATCTACCCAATACCAGTGGGTAAGTATCAACGTCCTAACAATAACAATTACTCTCAAAACAGCTATACAGGTATAGAATTTGAAATTCATCCTGGCACAATATTATATTTTGGACACGTCCACGATGAAAAAGATCTAGAAAGAAATGTTCTATTGGGTGATCATTATGAACAGATCTGTTCAGGTGTTGCCGATAAGTTATCAGATGCAAAAGAAACAATAAGTAGCTTTAACTCAAACATTAAAGTTGATGGCAGTTTAATACATACATTTAGAATGTACTATCCTGAAAGCGGTAGAACACGTTGTAATATTGTCAAACAAAAATAGCACGCTGTATGTATAACTGTTAGCTTTACATAGGGTCCTTCAAACGGTCTTCGAATTCAATCATAAATTGATAAGAAGCCGTTTCTCAATTTATGATTAACATTGTGTCTTTTTTAAGGCTATATCTGAGTAAAGTTTTGTGGCACACGTCCAACAGCTTCAAATATATAAATGTCAGGTGTCATTTCTGAGCGAGAACGTTCTAGCATTCGACGCCAACCTAAGTAGTTCCCTAAATACTTTGTTGCCACACAATGAAATCGATTCATCCATTCTTTGAGGCGGCTATCAAATGCGTTAACATCCTGAATATGGAAAAGCCCCGAGCCCTTGGTCCTTCACTACGAATGACTTCATGTTCAACACCGACTTTTCTGCAAAACGCTGAATAAGCAGCTACACACTCTGTACAAAGTATTGCGTCTTTATCTATAAGCGGTGTTAAGACCGCTTCAATATGTACTGCATCTACTCTATCTAAAATTATCGTGGCGGTTGATTGGTGTCGAACTCTTACCAGAAGAACAGGAATTTGGTCATCACGTGTCCCCCTCCTTTTACCAAAACCTCCTCGCTTTCTAGGTATAAGGGCCAAGTTAAGCTGGCCTTTCAATAATTCAAGAAATAAGGTCTCATCAGCCTCTCTCCCTCCTTCTTCATGCAAGGCTATGAGCATTAGCTAAAGTGATAAATCAATGACGCCACACAAAGGCTTTATTCTTGTCGACACCACATAATGTAGCCGCTTTCCTAATGCTCAAACCGTTAGTTAACTTGCCTTCGGCTGAGCCGGAGATTTATTTAATTACGCCTTCAAAGGGCTAAAGTAAGAGGCCAAGGCGCACTACATTTGAAACTTTAATTGATCGCGATGTTCATCGTCTTTTTCTTGGTGACGAATAAAGTCAAGAACCATATTTTATCTAAACCAACTGTCGATACAAAATAGTCTTTTGCCCCAAAATTTTTACCATTAAAGTTTCAGTCGTCCTCGAAAGTTTTTAGCTATGGAAATTGCACTTTCTCCTTTCAAGTATTCAACAACATTCTCAACTGCAAATTTTGGAGGTATACTCAGACAAATATGAACATGATCTTTCATTAAATGCCCTTCTTGGATTATTACTAATTTACTTTTCGCTAAATCATGAAACGTCTCGCATAGGTATTTTTCCTCTTTACTTTTGGTCGAGCAAAGAAGGTAACCCTACCGTTGTCACGGTTAAACCTATGCGAGTCACGCACAGCAGAGAGCTGGGGGTTATCAATGTTTAATTAGGTCTTCTTTTTAAATTTAACCGCACTTAGAGCAAAGGTCAAAGATTAATAACCTTGAACAAGACGGAAACCATAACTATTGTAGCGCTTAGATAGCGAATTCCAACTACGGTTAGCCGAACGCAAATCACTAGGTCTACTGTACCAAGAACCGCCACGCAACACGCGCTTAGCACAATCACCACCTAATAAAGCACGTCCATCACTAATAGTAGAAGCGCCATTATAATTATTATTCCAACAATCTTGAGTCCATTCCGATACGTTTCCGTGCATATCATATAAACCAAAGTTATTGGCTTTGAATGATTTAACGGGATCAGTGCCTTGTTGCCTTCCACATTCATCTGAGTCAAAACCATAGCGTGCTTTTGAGCAATTGATATTCTGTCCCCAACTGTAGCTTGTTGTTGAACCAGATCTAGCCGCATACTCCCATTCAGCCTCACTTGGTAATCTAAAACGTTTATTGCCTTGGGATTTAGTTATTTTATTTAACCAAGGAATAAATTGCTGGGTGATGTCGTTATAGCTAACATTTATCACAGGACGTGAACCTCTGCCCCAACCTTGGTCAGCTGGACGATAAGAGCACCCTCCAGCTGTCACACAAGCATCCCATTGAGCAAAGGTCACTTCTTTTGGGCTTATTTTAAATGAGCTGATACTGACTCGATGCACAGGTTTTTCATATTTAGAACCATTACTTGAGCCCATACTAAAACTGCCAGCAGGAATGCTGACCAGTTTGCCAATATAGCGCGCAATTTTCGCGGCTTGTGCAGCTTTAGCAGCTTTCGCAGCTTGTGCAGCTTTAGCGGCGCGTGCAGTATTTTCTATTGCGGCTTTATCAGCCGCGCGTTTTTTATCAATGCGCGCCACTTCACTACCAACCGCCTGATAAGCCGCTTTCCATTGTGTTTCGGCTGCTTGCCAATTAGCAATGGCGGCAATAAAATCCCC
>JABXKR010000088.1 GCA_013619145.1 Psychromonas sp.
GATTGCAACAACAGCTGTAAAACTTGATGGAGACCGTGCAGTTGTTCGTGTTCAGCAGACTAACCTGGGTCATCTGCTTTCTACTGCACAGACAAGTAAAGTTAGCGCTGATATTGGTGTTATGAACTCAGGCGGTGTACGTGCTGATATTGAAGCTGGTGATATTTCGTATAAAGATGTATTAACAGTGCAGCCGTTCGGCAACACTATCACGAAGAATACCATGACAGGTGCTGAGATCAGTGCATACTTAGGCGAAGTTGCTTCTTTCCAGATTGGCTCTGGTGCTTATGCACAATTAACTGGTGTTCAAATGAGTGTTGATTGTGAAGCTAAAACGGTAGCTATCACGGATATTAACGGTAAAGGTTATGATGCAGCTGCATCTTACAGCTTCACTGTACCAAGTTACAATGCTGCCGGTGGTGACGGATACCCTGCACTAACAAACTCTGTTATGACAGGTTATGTTGATGCGGAAGTACTGTATACATTCCTGAAAGCTAAGGGATCTATTGCCGCAGGTGAGTTTGCGCCTGTTGCTAGTGATGTTGTTTACAATAACTCTTTAAGTGCTGCGGGTTGTCAGCTTGAAGCTGCTGAATAAGCGCAGTTCACACTTAGGTACAATTTAGACTATAAAGGTAACCTTCGGGTTACCTTTTTTATTGCCGTCGTTAAACATGGCTATCTTCATTTTAACTTTGATTGTTGTATTTTTGTTTTGCGCCTTCCAATAAATTTATTCGCTTTTTAATTAGCTGGCAATATCAATACAGTGTAAATTTGAAGTCTGAAACTCAACGCGATTACGGCCAGTTTTTTTGGCTCTGTACATCGCCAGGTCAGCCGATGTAAACATGCTTTTAATACTGTTTTTACCTTCCAGTTGATACTGCGACACGCCAAAACTACAGGTAATACAGCGATGGTAGGTTAGGGGAGTCGCTGCTATATGTTTTTGCAGGTTAGTGGCAAGTGCCACAGCATTTTGCAAATTTGTTTCAGGGCATAATATAATGAACTCTTCTCCCCCCCAGCGAGCGATATGATCTGTTTCTCTAACAAAAGTCGTGACCAGTTTAGCCAACTCACGAAGTACATTATCGCCTTCTTCGTGCCCATAGGTATCGTTTAACTGTTTGAAAAAATCAATATCAAACATTATCAGTGAGCAGTCAGAATTATGCTGACTTTGTATTTTCTGTAATATTTCTCGCGTTCCTGCTCTATTGGATAATCCAGTTAGAGAATCTGTTTTAGCTAAGAGTTCAAATTCATTTTTTTGAATACTCAGGAAGTTATTTAATTCTTCAAGTTTAATATTTTGAATGCGTTTTAGTTTTAATTGCTCTGACAATTGGTAAACTCGGTAGCCTGCGTGTACTGATATAGTCGCTATCCAGCTAAGAAATAAAAACCAATATAGTGTGTTAGCCGCCAGCCATTTTCCCGTAAACTGTGCTTTTTTTAACAGAATATCGACACTGCGTGTTTTGTTACTATCGCCAGTGGCGATGCTTAAACTTATAACATTGTTTAGATTGGTTTCGGCAGCGGGACCTGTCGCTTTATTTTGTAATATCCACCAAGAAGGCACAGAAAAATCGCGTAAAGGCAAGCGGTAAAAAGAGCGGCCTGGAGCAGGCAGTATTGTTTTCATATTGCTCTTATTACTGTAGTTGCTCTTTGAGTTGCTGGAGTTAATCTCGCTGTTAATCAGATATACAAGGACAGTATCTTGCACGCTAGATTTGTGATCTAACCATAGTAATAAATGGTCGAACTGCCTCAGGTCTTCACCCTTTTGGCTACTTGTGCCAAGTGTTACTTCTAAGTTGCAAAAAGCAAATGTATTTGATGGTTTGGTTTCACAGTGCAGCTTTGTGCCATCCCTGCTTTGGGTTAGGGTACTTTCAGATCGCCCGCCATTGATATAATCGCCCCGAGCGAATATTTGAATATCGGAATTGGGGTATACATCTATTACTTTGTTCATCCCCCACTGTTGCCATAATATAAGAGCCAAGGAGATAGCCGCGATTGAGAAGTAAATGCGTTCAAATTTAAGGGACGTTTCTGAAACTGTTTTTTTTGCCGTTGGTTTACGCATTATTTCCCCATACACATAGCCGTATTGGTTTGTTCTTAAATATAAGCTGAATGCACTTTCAACTTTTTGGCTTTTATTGCAATGTAAGCGCTTTCATTTATATCATCAATCAAGAACGCTTCAAGCGTTACAGTTAGCAATATGATCTTAACAGCGTTATTTGCGAGCAACGTCACAAGTTAACTTGTCAAACAATGAACTATTTCGGGAAGCCTTAGCAGGTCAACATTGACAGAAAATTGCACCGTAAAAAGGCCTGGCAGCTAAAGATTTTACACTAACAATTCTGATAATTAAGTGAGTTGACAGGGGAGGGTTGTCTGTTTTTTCGTCAAAGTATTAGAAATCGTATTTAAAGGTTTGAAAAAAGCGGAATCAAAATAGCTTCCGCTTTGAGCAAAACGTTGAACTTGTTCTTAGTGTTTAAATTGCAAATTTAGCGACGCTTCCGTCCATACTTTCAGAAAGTGATTTTACGTTCAGACTTTCAGTTCGAGTTTGCTCACTTGCTTGTCCCGTTTCGACGGAAATATCACTAATACTGACCATAGCACGGGCTACCTCTTCTGAAACCGCTGCTTGCTCAGTAGTGGCCGATGCAATTTGTCCGGTCATATCATTGATTTGTGATACATGTTTAACGACTAATTTTAAATTTTCATCGGTTTTTGCGGCGGCTTCAATTGTCTGTTTAGCGGCTTCTTTACCCGCTGACA
>JABXKR010000183.1 GCA_013619145.1 Psychromonas sp.
AAGCAAAACCTGCTGATAATAAAAAAGACGCAGTTGCAGTAGCCATTGCACGTGCCAAAGCTAAAAAACAAGCATCAGCCGAAAATAGCGAAACAAAACCAGCTGATAGTAAAAAAGATGCGGTTGCAGCGGCCATTGCACGTGCCAAAGCTAAGAAACAGGTATTAGCAGAAAATAGCGAAACAAAACCTGCTGACAGTAAAAAAGATGCGGTTGCAGCAGCCATTGCACGTGCCAAAGCTAAAAAACAGGCATTAGCAGAATCGCAACAGCAGGATTTAAATAAAAAAATCGAACCTGATAACAGTGACGTTATAGAAGCACGTAAAAAGCGTAAAGAGCAAGCGCGATTACATAAGCAGCAGAAACAGTCACAACAACCCGAAAATAAAGAAGTGGATTCGATACAAGCCAAGCAGCAAGTTACCGATAAAACTCAAACAGCTGGCGACGATAGAAAAGCCAAAATAGCAGCCGCAATTGCCAAAGCAAAAGCGAAAAAAACTGCGCAAAAGGATCAATAAAATGGCATTTATGAATTCAAGTTCCCCACATCAGCGCGTCCGACGAAGCACTTCTCAGATCATGTTATTGGTGATCTTGTGTTTAATACCGGGCATATTTTTGCAGAGTTATTTTTTTGGCTTTGGCAACCTATTACAAATTGTGCTTGCCGGTATTGTAGCCCTGATAAGTGAAGGGGTAATATTAATATTACGACAGCGCCCAATTATTCATACCTTAAAAGACGGTAGCGCACTGTTAACAGCTGTACTTATTGCTATTGCTATTCCACCACTCGCTCCCTGGTGGGTTGTGGTGATCGGTACTGTTTTTGCGGTTGTATTTGTAAAACAATTATATGGCGGACTTGGGCAAAATATTTTTAATCCCGCAATGGCCGCTTATGTTCTTTTGCTTGTCTCCTTTCCAGTGCAGATGACGAGTTGGATTCCCGTTCAATCACTACATCCCTTTTCACTTACATTAATGGATCAGATAAACGCCCTGCTCACAGGTTTTACCCTTGATGGTTACTCTGTAAAACAGCTTAGCATCAGTATTGATGGTTTAACCATGGCAACACCGCTTGATACAGCACGTAATGCCTTACATGCAGGTAATACAATCAGTGAAATATTCGATAGCCCTGAATATAAAGCCTCATCCTGGGAAGCTATTCAGTGGGTTAATCTTGGCTTTTTACTCGGTGGTTTGGTTTTATTATGCAAACGCGTCATTCAGTGGTATATCCCAGTTAGTTTTTTGACCGGTATCAGCGTCTTTTCTTTTATCGCCTTTGCCTACAATCCCGATCTTAATATATCGCCGCTTTTCCATCTTTTTTCTGGCGCAACCATGCTCGGCGCATTTTTTATCTTAACCGATCCCGTTACCGCTTCAACAACAGTAAAGGGACGAATTTTTTACGCTTTATTAATCGCATTAATTGTGGTGATTATCCGTAATCTTGGTGGTTACCCCGATGCCGTGGCATTTGCCGTATTGCTTGGCAATATGTGTGTTCCTTTTATCGATTATTACACTCAGCCAAAAGTTTATGGGAGAGCTAACTAAATGTTTTTAATAACAACAGGTTACATGTGTGTGGCGACACCCAAAACAATCGATTATTACACTCAGCCGAAAGTTTATGGGAGAGCTAACTAAATGTTTTTAATAACAACAGGTTACATGTGCGTGGCGACACCCAAAACAATCAATTACTCATCTCCAGCAAAGGTTTATGGGAGAAGTCACTAGATGTTTTCAATAACAACAGGTTACATGTGCGTGGCGACACCCAAAACTATCGATTATTACACTCAGGAAAAAGTTTATGGGAGACGCGCTTAAATGATTTCAACTATCAGCCGTAACGCTTTTTTATTAGCCGCATTTGCCATTATCTGCACGGGTGCAGTGGCAATTGTCAATGTATTAACCAAACCGGTAATAGAGTTGCAGGAGCAAAAAGCGCTATTAAAAACACTCAACCAACTTATTCCCGCTGAATCATATGATAACGATATTTTTGCCAGTTGTTTTACAGTAAAAGATGATTTACTGGGCAAGGGACAGTCACAACAGGTCTTTATCGCTAAAAAAGAGCATCTGCCTGTCGCGCTAATGTTAGAAACCAGCAGCTTTCGCGGTTATGCGGGGGAGATAAAACTGGCTATCGGTATTTATGAAAATGGGCAGCTTGCAGGTGTACGTGTTATTCGCCACACGGAAACCCCCGGGCTGGGAGATAAAATTCAAACAAATAAATCAGATTGGATTTTCTCATTTAATGATAAGTCTTATCAGCAATCGCAGGATCATCGCTGGGAAGTAAATAAAAATGGTGGTGATTTTGATGCCTTTACAGGGGCAACCATTACCCCAAGAGCGGTTATTTTTGCCGTTAAAAATGCCTTAATCTATTTTGAAAATAATAAATATAACCTTTTCAAGCAGCAAGCAAACTGCGGAGAAGACCAATGAGTGATTCGATACAACAAACCGCAACACAAGATGAAAGTAAAAGTGAACAAGCAGCTGTTTACAAAGAGCTTGCCTGGCAAGGTTTATGGAAAAACAATCCCGGCATTGTACAGTTGCTTGGTTTGTGTCCACTACTTGCCGTCACCAATACAGTAACCAATGCACTTGGTTTAGCGATAGCAACACTGTTTGTTTTAGTCGCATCAAACAGTCTAGTCTCGCTAATTCGCGCTTATGTGCCACAAGCGATTCGCATTCCTGTTTTTGTTATGATCATTGCTTCATTAGTAACCTGTGTACAGCTGCTTATGAATGCATTTACCTATGAATTATACCTTTCACTGGGTATTTTCATCCCGCTGATCGTCACCAACTGTATTATTATTGGCCGGGCAGAGGCGTTTGCATCCAAAAACAGTGTTAAACATGCCGCTTTTGATGGTCTGATGATGGGACTGGGTTTCAGCGCAGTGCTTATTTTATTAGGTGCAAGTCGAGAAATTTTAGCACAAGGCACGCTCTTTGACGGTATCGAAACCCTGTTAGGTGACTGGGCACAAGATTTAACTATCATCCTTTATCACACAGATACCACCTTTTTATTGGCGGCCCTACCACCCGGTGCTTTTATCATTATGGGTTTGATCATTGCTTTAAAAAATCTCATTGACCAACGGGTTGTAAAACAGTGAACAAAGAAAAACGGCGTGAGATATTAACTCGTCTGCGCGCCGAAAATCCAAAACCGCAAACCGAGCTTAATTACAGCTCCCCCTTTGAGTTACTGATTGCGGTTATTTTATCCGCACAAGCAACCGATGTAAGCGTTAATAAAGCCACAGATAAACTCTATCCGGTTGCTAATACGCCTGAAGCAATTGCAGCTTTAGGTATTGATGGATTAAAACACTATATTAAAACCATCGGCCTGTTTAATAGCAAAGCGAGCAATGTTATTAAAACCTGCAATATGCTGATTGAATTACACCATAGCCAGGTACCTGAAAATAGAGAAGCGCTACAAGCATTACCGGGTGTCGGAAGAAAAACAGCAAATGTAGTATTAAATACCGCCTTTGGCTGGCCAACCATTGCTGTTGATACCCATATTTTCCGTGTTGCTAACCGCACTAAGCTCGCAGTGGGAAAAAATGTCGATCAAGTTGAAGAAAAGCTGTTAAAAGTGATTCCTGCCGAGTTTAAAGTGGATGTGCATCACTGGCTTATTTTACACGGCCGCTATACCTGTATCGCCCGCAAACCGCGTTGTGGTTCATGCTTAATTGAAGATCTGTGTGAGTATAAAGATAAAACCGAACACTAAAGCAGGATAAAATTCCAATTTCCCAGCAACAGCAACAGCTTTCGCTTGTAACGTGCGCCGTAACTTTCAGTGTTGCAGTTCAGCCTGACGACATGTAAATGATAAGCAAGCGAAACAGTCATTCTGCCAACCGCAATAGAAAACAGCGCATGCCAAGCTGAGTCGCTGATAGCCCAAACTACTTGAGGATGCAGGAATTTGCTGCTTCAAGTAGTTTG
Organism: Psychromonas sp.; assembly: GCA_013619145.1. GTDB lineage: Bacteria > Pseudomonadota > Gammaproteobacteria > Enterobacterales > Psychromonadaceae > Psychromonas. The sequence continues at coordinate 4,033 of JABXKR010000183.1, forward strand.
AGAGTAAACCTGAACTGAGCTTCAATAATCGCCTTAAGTTACAGAGTCTCTACTGAATAACCAGAAACAGCGAACCACCTCCGCGATTTATTTGCAGTAATATGGAGTTCTTGCTGTGCTCTAAAGCCTGACTTAACGTACTTAAATCGTAAACTCGGCGTCTGTTCACTGCAACGATCAGATCTCCTGTGCGTAAACCGCTGTATGCAGCTGCTGAATTTGGTGCTAATCGCGTAACAACAACACCATTACCTTCAGGGTCATTTTCAAACTGCGCGCCCTCTAACAATGAATGTAATCGACTCTGACTATTTACAGTAAATTGCGGCTTGCCGATTTTGACTGTGAGTTGTGTTTTATCACCATCACGTAACAATGTTAATTTAACTTTTTCGCCAATTGCTTTAATGCCTATACGACTGCGAAGCTGCCCTGTTGATGCGCTGATCTTCCCGTCAACCTGCAAAATAATATCACCGGATTTAATCCCAGCTTTCTCTGCAGGTGAACCCTTTACTACATTAGTCACTAGTACGCCACGCTGTCCGTTTTTCAGATCGAAAGCTTCACGTAGAGCAGGGGTAATATCCTGGATGCCGATTCCTATATGTCCACGACGCACTTCACCATGCTCGATGATTTGAACCATACTGGCTTTAGCCATATTGGTAGGGATGGCAAAGCCAATTCCTACATTCCCGCCTGAAGGTGCGATAATTGCCGTATTTATGCCGACCAGTTCGCCAGCTAAATTCACTAAGGCACCGCCTGAATTCCCCGGATTAATCGATGCATCTGTTTGGATGAAATTTTCATATCCTTCGATACCTAACCCGCTTCGTCCTAAGGCACTTACAATGCCAGTAGTGACTGTTTGTCCCAAACCAAACGGATTACCAATGGCAACAACAAAATCGCCAACTTCAAGTCTGCTTGAGTCCGCTATATTTACTTGAATCAAATTGTCAGCATCTATCTCCAAAATGGCAATATCTAATTCCGGATCGCTTCCCACTAATTTAGCTTTAAAGCTGCGACCATCTATTAATGAAACGCGTATCTCGTCTGCGTTCTTAATTACATGATAATTGGTCATCACAACACCATCATCAGCATTAACTATCACACCTGAACCGGCGCTTTGCTGACGTTTTTTTTGTTGGCGTTCTGGTTGTTTAGGCTGCTCGGGAAGATTAAAAAAATGTCTGAAAAAAGGATCATTTAATAATGGATTATAATTTTGTCTCAGCGTTGAATAGGTTGCTATATTGACTACCGCAGGGTTAATTTTCTTTAACATGGGTGATAACGACGGAAAGGTTTTTCCGTCGCTGCCGACATAAGGAATTGTGGCATAGGACAAGTGTGAGAATAGAATTAGAAAGCCAATAAATAGTTTTACAGATAATTTATTCATTTTTTATTCCTTATCATTAATCTAATTTTTTAAAAAAGATAACAGGCTGACTTTAAACAGTTTTATAAAGCCCTTCGGATCGGTTAAAGCAAGATTTTAATATTAAAAACATTCTTTTTTCAACTTTTTAAGGATGAATACCCAATGCTTCTGCTATAGCTTTAACTGTAGCTCCAGAATGATGAGTAAGCTTTACTGCTGTTGCTCTAAAATCAGTACTGTACTGATTTGTTTTATATGCTGGCATAAACACCTCTATTTCAAATAAAGGTGTCTACTAGATCGGATCAACTACAAACTCCCCTTATCTGTGTTGTTAGTTTTGAAGTGAGAATAACTATCCCCGGCATAATACTTAAGCACTTCATTAATTCGTTTGTGATACTTTATAATCATTAAGTATCTGCCAGTTATGACTTTAAATACAGGCGCAGATAGAGCTCTGAAAATGATTGCTTATAAACAGAAAAACGACAAGTAATCTCGGTTTTTATTGATCAACAAGGCTTAAAAACCCTTTCCTTCCCATGATGTTAAAGACTTATGTGAGTTTAGAGAGAATAGAGAGTTAAATATGAAAGGACAAAGATAATCGCACTCAATTTTTGAACTGTAAGCATCTTTACAGGTGTGACCTTGCTTGACATAACATAATTCACTAAAGACCATGGTGCAATTTTATCCTCCCTGCCAGAATTAATAATCAATACCGCTATAACGGCTAAAAAGCATTTACGTTACGCGAGCATAAATAGCTAGCTAATATTTATCGCAGAGGGATCAAATTTGTATTCATATGTTGCTCGCCAACCTATTCTAGATATTAATCGACAAGTTATCGCTTATGAGCTTTTGTTTAGAGACGGCAAGAGTAATAGTTTTCCAAATATTGATCCAAACCAAGCAACATCAAACATTCTCACCAATAATCATTTAACCTTGGGGCTCGAACAAATAACGGGTAATTTACCTGCTTATATTAATTTTCATGATGATACCTTAATCCGTCATTTTCCAAGTTTTTTAGATCCTCAGAAAGTGGTCTTAGAAATTCTCGAAGATGTCACTGTCAATGAAGAATTAGTTACTGCATGTACATCATTAAAAGAAAAAGGTTTCCAAATCGCTTTAGATGATTATGACTTCGATCCTAAATGGCAGATCTTTTTTCCATTAATAAGTATTATCAAAGTTGATATTTTAGCTTTTACTATTTTAGAAATTAGTAAATTAGTTCGACAACTAGTGGGTTTAAATATCACATTGCTAGCCGAGAAAGTTGAAACGGCGCAGCAATTTGAGCAGTTGAAGATGTTAGGATTTACACTTTTTCAAGGTTATTTCTTTGCCAAACCTGAAATGCTAAAACAAAAGAAAATATCAACAAACAAACACAGTATTATTGATTTGATTCATCACGCTAACCAAGTTGAGTTAGACTTAAACGCGATAAATGACATATTTCGTATTGATCCGGGATTGAGCTACAAATTACTGCGATTTATTAACAGCGCAACTTACGGTAGCCGTCAAGAAATCTCTTCACTAAAACACGCACTTGCTTATATTGGCGAGGTTGAACTAAAGAAATTTATAGCATTACTTTCACTAGCAGATTTAAGTGAAGGAAAAACACCTGAAATAATGCGCTTATCCTTAGTCAGAGCAAAATTTTGTGAGCAAATTGCGCATTTTCGTCATGCAAGTGAAAATCCACCAAAAGCTTTTTTAACCGGCATATTATCATTAATTGATGGTATTTTAGATCATGATCTAGAAAGTTTGCTTAACGTCCTGCCCGTACACAGTGAAATAAAAGCAGCACTTCGAAATGAAAATAACGACTTAGCGCTTTATTTACTCTTAATAAAAAAAATTGAACAAGGCGACTGGCAAGAGAGTGAAGTTATTGCCGTAACACTGAGCTTAAACAGCGAGATTTGTTTTCAAGCCTACAAAAAATCGCTCACTTGGGCGGATCAAATTCTTAGCAGTGAAAATGCTTAATTATCATAATAGATCTCAATAATTGTCTGTTACTTACAAAAAAACCGAGCTAAAAGCTCGGTTTTTCAATTTATAAAGCAAGCTAATTACAAATTAAGCTTCGCCTTCACTGCCACGGAAACGTTTAGTTATACCGTTTAAGAAGTTACGTAACAACTGATCGCCACAGACTTTATAGTTGCGGTGATCTTTCTTTCTAAACAGTGCAGATAGCTCAGATTTAGACACAGGGAATTCAGCAGAATCTAATGCAGCCAGCATATCATCTTCTTTGAAATTAAGTGCAATACGTAATTTACGAAGAATATCGTTATTAGGCATTACCTCTTTGGCTGGCAAAATAATTGGGCTTGAACCCTCTTTTTTACCACGTTTTTCATTAATAAGGCCATCTAAAAATAGTGATAAAAGACTATCACGACAGAATACAAAATTTTCTTCACCCTCTTTTGCCATGATGCTGTGCAGGTAATTTTCATCAATTGCATTATCGACAGACGCAAAAATCTCTAGCATTTTTTTATCGTTAAGTTGTAACGCATAACGTACACGTCGTAAAACATCATTTGTGATCATAAGTTCTCAATAGTTAGTAGGTAAAAGTGGGCATACTATAAGCAAAGCGCGAAAATATGCCAATTCAGAGCGGACAGTTAACAGTTGCGAAACTATCTGCCTTATTTAAAAATTATGCAGATAAAGGTTTAAGCATTACCTTTAACTTTTAACTGCTGTTCTGCTGCAAAATCCAACATGCGATTTAATGAAACAAGCGCACCTTGTGCAACTGTTTCATCTACATGGATTTCATGACCTGTTGCATCATTTAATGCGTTATATATCGCTTTTAGGCCGTTCATAGCCATCCAAGGACAATGAGCACAGCTACGACATGTTGCGCCGTTACCAGCGGTTGGTGCCGCTAAGAACTCTTTATCAGGACAGGCTTGCTGCATTTTGTAGAAAATACCGGTATCGGTTGCCACAATTAGCTGTTTGTTAGGAAGTTCTTGAGCTGCTTTGATTAATTGACTTGTTGAACCGACAGCATCGGCTAATTTCACCACACTCTCTGGTGATTCGGGATGAACCAAAATAGCTGCATCTGGATAAACCGCCTTCATATCTCGAAGCGCACTGGCTTTAAACTCATCATGAACGATACAGTCGCCCTGCCACATCAGCATATCCGCATCTGTTTTTGCTTCGATATAACTACCTAAATGGCGATCTGGTCCCCAAATTATTTTTTTATCTTCACTATCGAGATGTTCAACAATCTCTAATGCAATGCTTGAGGTTACTACCCAATCAGCACGCGCTTTAACAGCTGCAGAGGTATTCGCATAAACCACAACAGTGCGATCTGGGTGCTGGTCACAAAATTCAGAGAATGATTCAATAGGACAACCAACATCTAGCGAACAAGTTGCTTCAAGCTCTGGCATTAAAACATTTTTATGAGGCGTTAAAATTTTCGCTGTTTCCCCCATAAAACGAACGCCGGCAATAATCAGTGTTTTTGCTGAGTGATCACGACCAAAGCGTGCCATCTCCAACGAGTCAGCAACATAACCTCCCGTTTCTTCTGCCAATGCCTGAATTTCAGGATCTGTATAGTAATGAGCAACTAAAACAGCATCTTTATCGATTAATAACTGTTTTATCTTGGCTTTGTAATCGAGCTTTTCTTGCTCTGAAAGCACAGCAGGCTTAGCTGGGAAAGGATAGTCAGAACCAACAAGGGGAGAGAATTTGCTCATCATCGTCTCTTAGATATTAAAAATGGGTGCAAATTATAACAATTACACGAACTAATGTGTACAGAATTAAATGCAGATAAATTATATAGGGGATTTTAAATTAAAGGGATAACTATAAGGAAAGTGGTGGGCCGTGAAGGATTTGAACCTTCGACAAATGGATTAAAAGTCCACTGCTCTACCAACTGAGCTAACGGCCCGAACATTTTTCGGTGTTACTATTAATTGCGACTTAATATGAACTTAATCACACATCGGTCTCAACTGCGGCGTATAATATACAAAAATTTTAATAGCGCAACAAAAAATAATATTTTTTTTTCTGTTTGCTGAGAAAATAAACAAAATAGAAAACAAGCCTCACTTAAGCTTGTTCTCAACTGCTTTTATAAACCTTTTAAACGTTTTTCAGCTAACCCTGCGGCAGATGAATCAGGATACTCTTTTAATACTTTTTTATAAAAATCTTTGGCTGAAGCTATTTCACCTAAATATTCATCGATAATACCAATTTTAAACAAGGCATCAGGACGTTTGCTTGAATCAGGGAATTGCTCGGTAACGATTAGAAAAGCCGATCTGGCTTCCTTACGTTTCTTCTGCTTGTATAACAGTTGTCCTAGCCAATATTGCGCATTAGCAACATAGCTTGATTTAGGATAATCAATTACAAACGCTTCAAATGCAGTAACTGCCTGATCGTACTCTTTGTTAACAAGCACTAGATCTACGGCGCTCTGGTAAACTGCTTGTTCATTTTCAGCACCAGGTGCAACAGAGCCATTATTGGCAACTGCAGTTATTGCCGGTTTATTTTGTTCTTCAATCAGTTGATACAAATTACGCTGACGGTTTTCAATCTGCTCAATTTTATGATTAAACAGCTCGATACTACCTGTAATTTGGTTCATCTCCTGCGATAGTTGATCAAGTTGATTTTGAAAACGTATCTGCATCTTATTACGCGTTTCTAATAAACGGGTAAGCTCCTGCAACTGCTTTTCTATCTGTTTATCACTTTTTGCAAGCGTCACATCATTAACAGGCGCGGCTGCAAAAACAGAAGCAGATAAAAAAGTGGTCATAAAAATGACCACATTATAATTAACTTTTTTCATACTCAGTAATTAGTATGTTAATTCTGCACGACGGTTGTCAGCCCAAGCCGCAGCGTCATGAGAAAAGTTAACAGGCTTCTCTTCACCGTAACTTACAATGCTAATTTGGCTTGATGCAACACCCATATTTTCCAGGTAAGTAGAAACAGATGCAGCACGACGTTCGCCTAGTGCGATATTGTATTCAGGCGTGCCTTTTTCATCAGTATGACCTTCAATGGTCAAAGATTTTTCAGGGTTATTAACTAAGAATTTAGCATGCGCATCTAGAATCTTAATGTACTCAGGTTTGATCATCGATTTATCAAAATCAAAGCTAATAGTCGTTTCTAAAATCGCTGCAGTGTACTCTTGAACCATTAACTCTTCTTCTGTTAATTCAACAGCTTCAATAGTCTCTGTTTGTACCGTATTATCGGCAGTTGATTCAGTTGCTTTCTCGGTTGCTGTTTGAGTTGACTCAGAATCAGTATCGCCAGTAGAGCTACATGCGCCTAACGCCAACATTGGTAGTGCAATCAATAAGCTTTTTGAAATCATTGTTAAGTTCATTTTCTTTCCTTATTTTCTTGTTAATTAATTTAGTTTAAAAATGGAGACCATGCCGGTGATTTAACCTCACCGTTTTTTGCTGGAATGTTCGCTTTAAAGCGTCCATCCATCGAAACCAACGCCAAGCCCTGCTTACCTTGAAAGACAGTACTATAAACAATCATACTGCCGTTAGGCGCAACACTTGGTGATTCGTCTAGCTGAGTTCTCGTTAATGTTCTTAACTCACCAGAATCAAGATCTTGCACTGAAATTTTATAATTTCCGTTATGGCGGCTCACTAGCACAAGACTATCACCATCAGGGGTAATTGTGCCACCTAAATTCATTTCACCTTCCCATGTTAGGCGTTTTGTTTTACCAGATGTGAGCTCAACTTGATAAATTTGTGGTCTGCCACCCCGTTCCGATGAAAAAATCAAACTTTTGCCGTCCGGTGCCCAACTTGGCTCTGTATCAATAACACGATTATTGGTAACCCGGCGCAGTGCTTTACTCATTACATTTAATATATAAATATCTGGTTGCCCGTCTTTTGATAAAACCACTGCCAACTGTTTGCCATCTGGCGACCAGCTGGGCGCACCGTTAATTTTAGGAAAAGAAGTCATTAACTCACGCTTTTGGCTATATAAATCTTGTATATAGATTTGTGAGCGACGTTTTTCAAAACTTACATAGGCAAGTTTACGCCCGTCAGGAGACCATGCTGGTGACATAATTGGCTGCTTTGAACGCAAAATAGTTTTTTCACCATAACCATCATAATCCGAAATACGCAGCTGATAAGGGTGTTCGCTGTTACGATCCACTGCTACATAAGCGAGGCGGGTTAAAAATGCACCTTTCACGCCGGTTAATTTCTCATAAACAACATCACTAATTTGGTGTGCATACTGACGCAATTTAGCTGTTTTCACTGTGCTGCGACGTTTATCTAAAACAGGGCTGTATTCAGCCAGATCGACATTGCCTTTAACAACATCTAATAACTCATAAGTGATAATAAATTTGCCCGCCTCTTCGGCTGGCTTTATTTCCCCCATTACAATCACCTCAACACCCATTTTATGCCACAAAGCATAATCAATATTGCTGCTATTGGAGGGGGTCTTAGCCATTTTATCAATCGGTATTGGACTGAATTGGCCGCTACGCTGCAGATCCGCCGAAATTCTTTCTGAGATATTTTCAGGTTTTTTGCCTGCACCAGACCACTTAAAAGGAATAACAGCGATTGGGCGGCCGCTATTGATTCCGCCAGTAATCAATATTTCTAAGCGGGCAGAGGCCTGCGCTGAAATAATAAGCATTGACAATGATAATAACAAACGTAATAACATAGGTGATTTTCCTTATAAATCAGGATCTAAGGTAACATTGATATCACGAAATTGTGATGCAATGTCAGGATCTTCAGGCATCGAAAATGAATGCGCTTTTAATGTGGCACGTTTAGCTGAATCACAAACTTTAAGATCACCACTAACTCGGTTAACACTCAATACAAATCCATCAGGTGCCAAACGAATTGCCAGCGTACAACTTTTACCTTTCATAGCTGGAGCAGTAATCCAATTATTCTTAATTTTACTCTTAATTAATTCTGTATAACGCGTAATTTCAATCTGCTGTTTAGAGCTTTGCGCACTGGAAAACTCATCAGCAAATTCCGCTTCCATCTGCTTATCAAGTTCAGCCTGGCGTAAACGCTCTTTTTCAGCAGCGGCTTTACGTTTCGTTTCCTTTTCCGCTTTGAGCCTGGCTTCTTTGAGCGCTTTTGCTTTAGCAGCTTTTTCCGCTTGAACTCGTTCAGCCTCTTTTTTCTTACGTTTTTCCTGTGCATTTTTCTCAGCCTTTACACGCTCAGCTTCTTTCTTTTTACGCTTAGCATCTGCAAGTTTTTTTGCTTTATCCGCTTCCTGTTTGGCTTTTAACTTCTTGGCTGCTAATAATTTTTCAGCTTGAATGCGTTCAACTTCTCTCTTTTTACGTAATACTTGTGCTTTCTCAGCTTTAATACGGTCAGACTCGATTTTCTTACGTTTTTCTTCTGCACGTTTTTTCTCGCGTTTAATACGCTCTTTCTCTTTACGAGCCTGCTCTATTTTTCTTTTTTCGGCTAACGTTTTTTCGTTTTTACGTTGTGCTAAATCATCAAACATTTTCTGACTCACCAATGAGGCGTTAATGATTGGCGTTTTAGGTTTTTCCTTGGGCAGGGAAAAATCGATATTCATCAGTAATACACCACCAATAATAAGGTGCAGTGCAACTGCGGTAATAAATGCGATTACTGTTGAACTGTTTTTCATTATTCTTCTGGCTCAGTCATTAAACCAAGTGATGGTACGCCCGCTTCCTGTAATAAAACCATTAAATCGATAACACGTTTATAAGAAACATCCCCATCACCTTTTACCACAAATTGTGCATTGCTATCTAAAGCTAACTGCGCACTGACTAATGCACTCATCTCATGAGCATCAAGCGGGGTTTCAACACTTTCACCGACATTTAAATAATAACGTCCCTGTTTATCGATAGAAGCGATCAAAGGCGGTTTACTGTCATCGGGCAAAGGCTGTGCAACGGCCTGCGGCAAATCAACTTTTACCCCCTGCGTTACCAGCGGTGCGGTGACCATAAAAATAATCAGCAGCACCAACATAACATCGATATAAGGAACAACGTTAATTTCTGCAACAACGCGACGTCTTTTGGGACTACGATATGAATACTGCATACGCCCTACTCACTTTCGGTCATAGATTGACGGTGTAAAATTGAGGTAAACTCTTCCATCAAGTTAATATAAGCCGTTTCCAGTTTGCCAACTTGGGTTGAAAAACGGTTGTAAGCCATTACCGCAGGAATAGCGGCAAATAGCCCCATCGCAGTGGCAATCAATGCTTCCGCGATCCCTGGTGCAACCATAGTTAAAGTTGCCTGCTGCACTTCACCTAAAGCAATAAATGAATTCATGATCCCCCAAACCGTACCGAACAGACCGATATAAGGGCTGATCGAACCAATCGTCGCTAAAGAGGGGAGGCCAGTTTCTAAGTCATCAATCTCGCGTGATAAAGTGACACGCATCATACGATGTGCACCTTCAGTGACACTATCAGCGTTACGCCCCGGAATACGGTGCAGACGCGAGTACTCTTTAAAACCGCTATAAAATATTTTCTCTCCGCCAACAATACGTTCACTGCGCGCGGCTGTTTCTTTATATAGACGACTTAAATCATGCCCTGACCAGAAACGCTCTTCAAAATGTGCCAAGGAGTTTTTTGCGGCATTAAGCATTCTTGAACGAGAAAAAATCAATGTCCATGAATAAATAGACATTCCTAACAATAGCAGCATTACAAATTTAACAAGCCAACTTGCTTGTAAAAACAGACTTATAAAAGACATATCAGCTTGCACTGGACATTACCTCAAGTATTTCAGCTGGAATAGCTGTGGGTTTCATTTTCTGCAGATTTACACAGGCGATTAGAGTCGTTGCTTGGCAAAGAAGTTCCCCGCTTTCATCTATAATTTCCTGCTTAAAGAGCAAACTTGCTTTGCGAAAAGAGACAACTTCTGTTTTAACGGTAATAAGTTGGTTAAATCGTGCTGATTTAACACAATCCATTTCCACTTTTTTTACCACAAATGCAATATTTTTTTCCAATAAAATATCTTGTTCGATATTAAATTCACGTAAAAACTCAGTGCGTGCGCGCTCAAAAAACTTCAAATAATTTGCATAATAAACGACACCACCGGCATCCGTATCTTCATAATATATTCGTACTGCTAATGTTGAAATTAACACACTGTTTTTCCATAGATAAAAATTTGTTATAAGCTACTATAATTGCGTTTTATTGTCGACTAAAGAGTCTGTATTTGTAGCCGCCGCCTACAAAAAAGGGGCGATTAGCAGCCCCTTTTTATTAGTCATTTATAGTGATTTGATTATACAAACATCCTGGCGATGAAAGTAAACAAAATGAACCATGCAAAATAGGGAGAAAAAATAACTCTCCACAAGAAAAATCGAGGTTCAAAACCTATACCATGCACAAACGCTGCGCTTAATGCGATCATTAAAATAGTTAAATAACCATGATCTAATGAAGCAGTGCTGTCTGCGATATGATTTGGATTGACCAGTAATAAACCGCTTAACAGTAACGCTAACAAGATAGAAATAAAACGTGTTAACGCATATGAAAACGGTTTATGGATTAAATCAAGCAGATCATTAATCTTCATCGTTTTCAGCTTGCTGTACATCTTTTTCATTGGTTTCGAGCTGTTCTAACCACAAACCATTAATGATGCCAAATGAACAGGCTAACAAAATGCCTAATATCCACGCAAAATACCACATAGAACTCTCCTAAATTAAATTAATATGCTGAATGTTTATATTTCGCCATAAATTCTTTACCTAAACGACCGAACATTTTCAGGTAACACCAAGTGGTATAAAGCAGAATAATAGGCAGGAAAATAGCAGCAGCTATGGTCATAATATTAAGTGTTTTTTCACTTGAAACAGCATCCCAAACTGTAAAGCTAAAGTTAGGATCAATGCTTGATGGTAAAATAAACGGGAACATACTGAATGCACAGGTTAATAACACTCCCGCCTGGGTAACACTGCTGCAGAAAAATGCAAAACCACTACGATTATATTTGCTGGCAATCCAGGTCAATAGCGGGAATAACAAGCCCACTGCTGGCGCAATCATAGTCAGTGGATATTTATCGTAATTTGCTAACCATGCACCTGGCTGTAGCTCTGCTGTTTTTAATAACGGGTTCGCCGGGCCACTGAGATCACCAATTGAAGTGATCACATAACCATCAATACCGTTTGCAATCCACACACCCGCTAATGCAAACAAAATCACCGCAAGCGGCGCACAAATCAGTGACACTAAACGTGCTCGCTGACGCAGTGCTCCTTCTGTTTTCATCTGCAGCCAGGTTGAGCCTTGTAAAACAAACAGGCTTAAGCTGAACACACCGACTAATAAAGCAAACGGGTTAAGCAGATCCAAAAATCCGCCCTGGTATTGCGAACGCAGGAAATCATCCAGTATAAACGGCACGCCCTGTAATAAATTACCAAAAGCCACACCGAAAATAACCGGCGGAACAACACCGCCTACAAAAAGGCCCCAGTCCCAGCTGTTTCTCCAGCGCGGATCTTCGATTTTACTGCGGTAATCAAAACCAACCGGGCGGAAAAACAGTGCAAACAGAGTCAGCATCATCGCCACATAAAAACCGGAGAACGCGGTTGCATAAACGGCAGGCCAGGCCGCAAAAATCGCACCGGCACCGGTAACTAACCAAACCTGATTACCATCCCAATGCGGCGCAATACTGTTGATCATAAGACGGCGTTCATCATCAGTTTTACCAATAACCGGGATCAGTGCCCCCACCCCCATATCAAAACCATCAGTGATAACAAAACCAATCAGTAACACACCGATTAGTAACCACCACAACATTTTTAACGTTTCGTAATCAAACATAATCAGCCCTGCCCTTGTATATTTTCTAATTGTTCGAAGTGATATTTACCCGTTTTTAAACTGCTTGGACCTAAACGCGCAAAACGAAACATCAGGAACATTTCAATCACCAATAACACAGTATAAAAAGCTGCAATTGAGATAATACTAAACAAAACCTTGTCACTTGAAACCGAAGATACGCCCATATGGGTCGGCAGGATTTCTGCGATAGCCCAAGGCTGACGGCCGTATTCCGCAACAAACCAGCCCGCTTCCATGGCAATCCAGGGTAACGGCAGACTGTACAGACAAATTTTATGGAAGAGTTTATTTTTTCCGATACGACTGCGCGCTGACTGATAAAACGCAAACAGGAAAATAAACAACATGACCATACCTGCGCCGACCATCACCCGGAATGACCAGAACATCGGAGCAACCCCCGGAATGCTGTCATCTACAGCCATCTGAATTTGCTCTTCGCTTGCATCAACCACATCCGGCGCATATTTTTTGAGCAGAAGACCGTAACCTAAGTCGACCTTTACCTCTTCAAAGGCTGCAATATTCTGCTCTGATTTATCACCTGAACGTAATTTCTGTAACAGGCCATAAGCTACCATACCGTTACGAATACGCAGTTCATGCTCAGCCATCAAATCTTTAAGACCAATCACTTGTTCATCAATTGAACGAGTGGCGATAATACCCAATGCATAGGGAATTTTTATTGCGTAATCGGTACGTTGCTCTTCTTGATTAGGAAGACCTATCAAGGTAAAGGCAGCTGGTGCAGGATGTGTTTCCCACTCAGATTCAATAGCCGCAAGTTTAACTTTTTGCACATCGCCGACTTCATAACCACTTTCATCACCTAATACGATAGTTGATAAAATACCGGCGGTACCGAACGCGGCCGCAATCGCAAAAGAGCGTTTAGCAAAAGCTGTATCTCGCCCTTTAAGCAGGTAATATGAACTGATCGCCAGTACAAACATCGCCCCGGTAACATAACCGGATGCCACCGTATGCACGAACTTAACTTGTGCAACTGGATTAAATACAAGATCAGCAAAGCTGGTCATTTCCATACGCATAGTTTCGTAGTTAAATTCCGCACCAACCGGATTCTGCATCCAGCCATTTGCAATTAGAATCCATAAAGCAGACATACTTGAGCCAAGCGCCACTAAGCAGGTAGAAGCCAGATGCTGCAGTTTAGTTAATCTGTCCCAACCGAAGAAGAACAGGCCAACAAAAGTTGATTCTAAGAAAAACGCCATCATGCCTTCAATTGCTAAAGGTGCACCAAATACATCTCCCACATAATGCGAGTAATAAGCCCAGTTTGTACCAAACTGGAACTCCATGGTCAGCCCCGTAGTAACACCTAGCGCAAAGTTAATACCGAATAACTTACCCCAGAATTTGGTCATATCTTTGTAAATTTCTTTTTTGGTCATCACATACAGTGATTCCATAATCACCAATATCCATGCCAGACCAAGCGTTAGCGGCACAAATAAAAAGTGATACATGGCTGTCATTGCAAATTGAAAGCGCGACAGATCGACTATTTCATCCATTGTTTTCTCCTAAAGTTAAAAATTTTTTAAACTGTTAAAACGTTTTATTATTATTATTATTTTGGCAAGGTTATTGTAGTAATTGCTCTGTTGCCTGCGTTTTTTCTATCGTAGAGATCTCACCAAACAGATGATCCTCATTAAAAGACACGGGATTAGAAAAGTAGAAATGTTTAATAGTAAAAATAATAATCACTTTAATGATTAAAATAAGTGCGATTTCACGAATTAAAGGAATCGAAAAAATTCCCTGCTGTGGTAACCATTTTTTAAACATTGTCAGCTCCAGAACATAAAACAAACGAACTTGTTAAGTTAATGTTAAAAACAGCGAGATACAACATCGCGATTTAACAACTATATAACAGCAATGACTTACAATTAATATGCGATTATTTATACTTAGAAACTTGATTTGGATCAAGTTTTATATAGAGGTTTTTTCTGCAAAAAAAAAACAAAGGCTGCAAACATCGCTCAATAAAATAAACAAACAAATATAGCTCGCAAAATTTCGAAGACCTTAGCATTCAATATTGTTAAAAACCCCAATTACTGTACATTAAAAAAAACTAATATATGATTTCGATATAAAGGATTGATAGCCATCAAATATTTTTTAGTAAGCGCTTTCTTACTCCTGGGTTTGATTAATTCCACCGCGGTTAGCGCGCCGCCGCTGCACTTTGCACTACTTTCAGCACGAGATTCTCAAGATGCTTTCTGGGGACCCGTCGAAGATTTTGCACAGCAGGCTGCCAAACAATTAGATATAAAACTTTCTATTCTTTACACAAAAAATTCGAAAAGAAATATGTTTAATTTGCTCGCAAAAGCAAAAGAGCTCAATGTTGATGCCGTCATCTTGCCCAACTTTGGACAGGTCGCACTGCAACTGGTGAAAGAAGCAGAACAACAACAGACCCCAGTCTTATTATTCAATTCCGGTTTCACAGGGAATAACAAACAACTAGCGGGTAAACCGCAGCAGAAGTTTAAGTATTGGCTCGCCAGCCTGCTGCCGGACGATCACCAAGCGGGATATCTGTTAGGCAAACATTTAATAGAGCAAGCTCGGCAGAAAAACTTCGCTGATAAAAATGGCACGGTACAGATCATTGCTATTAACGGCTCGATTGCAGATACCCCTGCGCGACACCGTTTAGCCGGTTTGCAAAGAGCAATCAAAGAAGATGGTAACAGCAATTTATTACGCAGTGTTCATGCTTACTGGCTGCAGAAAACGGCATACTATAAAGCCTTTCGTCTATCACAGCGTTATCCCGATGCAAAAGTCTACTGGACGGCGAGCGATATAATGGCGATAGGCGTTGAGCAGGCCTTAACTGAGCATGGCTTAATACAAGGTAAAGATTATCTGACCGGCGGCGTTGACTGGTCTCAACAGGGGTTAGTTGCCGTCAAACAGGGGCAAATTAGTACCTCAGCCGGAGGACACTTTATGGATGCGGCATGGGCGGTGATCATGTTATATGATCATTTTAACGGATCCCCCCTTAGCGCAGACTCTTTTTACCAATTTCAATCGCCAATGTCATTAATTACTTCCGCAGATATCGATCTGTTACTACCCTATCTAGAGTCGCATAATTGGCAAGATATCAATTTCCGTTTACGCTCAAAAGCGTTGAATAAACAGTTAAAAGAGTATGATTTCTCGCCGGCATCTGTATTAGAGGAGCTGCGCAAAGCGCAATAATTATTGCGCCGGTTTATCAAAACCAAAATGCAGATAAGTTCGATTGGTAGCGATCTGCCCTCTTGGGGTGCGTTGTAAGAAACCCTGCTGAATCAGATACGGCTCTAATAGATCTTCAATCGTCTATTTCTCTTCACCGATGGCAGCCGCTAAACTATCTAAACTTACAGGTCCGCCTTGGAAAGTATCTAAAATTGCCATCAAGGGTTTTCTATCTCAACTGTTAAATAAATTAATTAAGCTCTTCCTCTTGAGGGTTGTTAAATACTCGAATCAACTCTACAATTTTTAAATCAGGGTTAATAATTCCAGTATCAAGGGAGCTAAACATGAAACATTTTTTGCTTAGCTTATGCCTGTTCTTAAATTTTTTTATTGCCACCGCGGTTAGCGCGCAGCCGTTACACTTTGCATTAATTTTAGATGCTGATTCTCAAGATCCATTCTGGAGACCCGTCGAAGATTTTGCACAGCATGCTGCCGAGCAACTGAACGTAGAGCTAACCGTTCTTTATGCACAAAGCTTGAAAAGAAATCATATTAAGCTGTTTAGCAAAGCTCGAAAACAAAATGTTGATGCCGTTATCATTTCCAATCAAGGACAGATCGCACTTAAATTAATCAAAGAAGCAGAGCTTCACCAGCTGCCGATATTTCTATTTAATTCCGATATCACTCCTAAAAACAAAAAATCAGCCGGTAACCCTCAGCAGAAATTTCAATACTGGCTCGCCAGCCTGATACCTGATGATCATCAGGCGGGATACTTATTAGGTAAATACTTAATCAAGCAGGCGAGGCAGAACAACTTAACTGATAAAAACGGGACAGTTCAGATCGTTGCAATTAACGGCTCATTTTTAGAAACCCCTTCTGAATTTCGTTTAGCCGGTTTACAAAGAGCAATTGCAGAAGATGGTGACAGCAATTTCTGTCTCTTATACA
>JABXKR010000236.1 GCA_013619145.1 Psychromonas sp.
ACATAGCATGACTACACCGCTTTAATTCAGATGGGTGACTGGTGCATATTGACACCAACATTGTGATTTTTAGGTGTGTATTAACAAGCAACAAATTAGCGGTTTATGTACGATTTAATACTTGGTAAAAAAACATCCAAGGAAACTTGCATACCAGCTTGACCAGAACTTACTAATGGGTGACCCCATTGTCCTTAAGACCTGACCCCATTGTCCTTCCACGATAATTGATTTCCTTTGGAGTCACTATAGCGGTTTAGATACAGTGCTCACTCAGGTACATTTCACCCTGTAGCAGCTAAATTAATTATGCCATTCCACTACGGGTATAAAAAATAGCACACAACTTATTCATTTAATTATCTTACTGATAGGCGCGACTTTAAATTAGCGCGCAGCTGCTTATGTGCATCGTTGTTTTCATATCTTCTATGAAAGATCATTTGATATGGCGCTTTCTTTATTTCAAAAGGAATTTTAAATACTTTAAGATTTAAAACTTTCTTCCATTTATCGACAATGATTTTAGGTGCTACGCAGATAGTGCTTTCGTCCATAGATACATAGGTTAGCATCGTCATCACGGAATCTGCGATATACTTTTCTTTACGTGGTTTGGGGGATTCTGAAAACAGATCAAAAAAACTAAGACCATGGCGATTTGATTTAGTTAAAACATGAGGCAATGAATAAAAAGTATCTTCATTTAACTGGGTAATGATATTGTTGGCGGAAGTTACCGCAACCATTTCAGTTTCTCCCAATGTTTCGATTATAAATGAAGGATCGGTTTCAGTTACATAATCAAGCGCTAAATCGACTTTATCAGCTCTTAAATCTTCCAGCATTGTTGACTGGTTCGAAGGCGGGGAAAGGAACTTTAACTGCAGATCACTTAGGTGAAATAAAAGCCCCTCATGACAATAGATGACAAATTCATCTCTTTTATCAACAGCATTGTCAATAATATTAATGGCATTTTCCATATTCTTTGCTAGATAAACTGCTTTACTAGTCGGAGCTATTCCTCTTCCTTTTTTTACAAAAAGTTTGTAACCAATATTGTCCTCCAACCTTTGAATTGAACGACTCATTGCGGGTTGGCTTAATCCTGTTTCATCAGCTGCCTTAGTATAACTTTGGTGATGAAAAACAGCCAAAAAAGGTCTAATTAAATTCAAATCAAAAGACATATTACCCCTTAGTAATAATAAATACTTTAAAAAGCATGCACCGCAAACATACCTCATATGCATTACAGCTTCTACCTTTCTAGCTATTTTTCATTATATTTACCTTATCTATTTAAAGGATAACAGATTGTGTTTTTCATCTGTTATTCAGCGTAAAAACACTTACTTAGCGAGGTAGTTGATGAAACAGATTAAAGATAATTCTCAAGTTAAAAAATGGGCGCTTAACGCCGTTGCACTGGCGATGGGTGTCTCGTCGGCAGCTGCACATGCCGCAGCGCAGCCCAATATCGTGGTTATTATGGGGGATGATATAGGTTACTGGAATATCAGTGCATATAACCAGGGCATGATGGCTTATAAAACACCAAATATTGACAGCATCGCGCAGGAAGGCGCTAAATTTACCAACTTTTATGCGCAGCAAAGTTCAACGGCAGGCCGCAGCGCATTTGTGACGGGTCAAATGCCTAAACGTACCGGTTTATCGAAAGTTGGTATGCCGGGGGCGAAAGAAGGTATCAATGAACAAGATCCTACCGTTGCAACTCTGCTGCGTGATCTTGGTTATGCGACAGGGCAATTTGGTAAAAACCATTTGGGGGATCGTGATGAGCATCTGCCTACAAATCATGGTTTTGATGAGTTTTTTGGTAATTTATACCACTTAAACGCGGAAGAAGAGCCGGAGAATGAGGATTATCCGAAAGATCCTGAATTCAAAAAACAGTACGGCCCACGTGGTGTTATCAAATCTTTTGCCGATGGACGCATTGAAGACACAGGTCCACTGACAAAAAAACGTATGGAAAGTGTTGATAGCGAATTTATTGATGCAGCCAGTGATTTCATGGAACGACAAGTGAAAGCCGATAAACCTTTCTTCACCTGGATCAACCCATCGCGAATGCATAACTGGACGCGCCTTGATGAAGAAGCCAAAGGTAAAACAGGGGCCGGTTTTTATGCCGACGGCATGGTTCAGCACGATCAGCAAGTTGGTGATGTTTTAAATAAAATTAAAGAGTTAGGTATTGAGGATAATACCATTATTCTTTACACAACCGACAATGGGCCAATGATTAACACTTGGCCGGATGCTGGCATGACCCCTTTTAGAAGTGAAAAAAATACTGGCTGGGAAGGTGGTTTCCGTGTTCCTGCTGTTATTAAGTGGCAGGGTAATATAGAGGCAAATGCTGAGTTTAACGGTATTATTTCTTTGGAAGATATGTTGCCAACATTTGTAGCTGCTGCGGGTGATGACAAAATTAAAGAGTCGTTACTTAAAGGTAAATCAGTCAACAACACGACTTATAAAGTACATTTAGATGGTTACAATCAATTGCCTTATTTGACCGGTAAAGTCGATAAGTCACCACGTAAAGAGTTTGTTTACTGGAGTGATGAAGGTGATTTGACTGGTATCCGCTACGAGCAGTGGAAGTTCCACTTTATGATTCAAGAAGAAGAAACTGGTATGGGTGGCGTGATTGGTTTTAATAAAGAAAATGTTTCTGGTAAATTACTGATTAATATGGATTCTGAAGAAGAAGGTGTTTTCTTTGCAAGCTGTGCAGGTGGTTTAAGAAGTAACGTTCTTTTAAATACATACCGAACTGACGTTTCTGGACT
>JABXKR010000247.1 GCA_013619145.1 Psychromonas sp.
AGGGGTGGCAGAGCGGCTGAATGCACTGGTCTTGAAAACCAGCGAGGGTTAATAGCTCTCCGAGAGTTCAAATCTCTCCTCCTCCGCCACATTTAAAAACCCACTGCTTGCAGTGGGTTTTTTCGTTTCTACGATACTAGCTTTTTTGTGTGCCGATATTTCAGCTCTATTCTGCCTTTAGCCCGCCACATTTAAAATAGATTGCTTGCAGTGTTTGTTTATTTATCCGCCATATTTTTATCTCTGTGTAGAACAATCCTATATTTAAGTAATTTGCTATAATTTTCCCAAAACAAAAATTCCGCATTAATGCGGAATTTTAGAATTTTTTTCTTTAACAAAGTAGATTAAATAAACTGACTACTAGCAAAATATTTAAGGCTACGTTACTAAACAATGCTAAGCGAACAGTGATCCTTTTTTTTGTTGTGCGATACTTTTCTATGGTTTGGGCTATTTTATTCTCTTTATTGTAAAGATATTCATAAAAGTTACTCAACCGGTTTTCTAGTTGCTCTGTTGCATGAAATGAAAGCGAGCTCATGCGCGATTCCCTTATCGATAGTAGTTTTCCTGAAACCATTTACAGGTGGTTACAGATATTTACACAACGGCCCTGTTGTGCCCCCACTTAGATGCCATCCGTACTTTTTGAGCGATTTATTAGATTAAACGAAAGCTGCCCGTACTTTGGATAATAGCTAATTGCTATTATTGGCCTTAAGAGGGGAAAATATAACAGTTAGGATAAGGTGATATTTTGAAGCAGATCGAATTATTAATAGTGCTAAACAAGCAATGGTAAAAAAGGGGATACGGCTAACATATTAAAGTTAGCCGCATATTGGGGCCTGTTTATCTTTGCTATTTGTTCCTGCTGGAGGCTATTTTTATGCTCAGCAAGGCGGAAGTCATGCAGTGTAGTTACTCTACATTAATGACTGAGAACGAAGTTGAGTGGAAAAATAGCCCCAGCCCTTCGGGTTGAGCCTGAAAATCCCTCGCTCTGCGTTGCTCATCACTCATTTAGAACAACTAAACCTCGTTCTTCGCGCCTTGATTGAGAAACTTTCAGACTCAACAGGGGCAAACTTCAAAGATAAACAGGCCCTAATATCTAATAAGAATTAAAACGGCGCAGTTTAGATAACACGTCAATTAACAGGGTAATATCAATATCATCATCATCTAATGCTTTTCCTTGCCAGTTGATACTATCTATCTGGCCATCATTTGAAAACTGCGTAATTTTATCGCGTTCATAAATCACATATTTTTTCAAATCACCAGAAAGTAAATATTGGCGTTGACTATTATCAAACAGACTCTGACCACTGCTGTATTGATCTGCACTAGATTGACTACCCAGAAGCTCTTCCATTAAAGTAGGCACAATATCCAGATGGCTAGTCATGCGCGTTATTTGCCGTGCATTTTTTTCACCCGGCCATAAAATCACTAAAGGCACATGAGCATTACTGATAGCGGCTTCTGTACTCGATTTTTTTTCAAATGAAGCACCATGTGTACCGGTAATTAATACGATTGTATTATCCAGCTGTTGTTTCTTTTGTAATGTAGAAATAACCTCTTTGATTTGCTGATCTGTACTTAATACCTGTTGTTGATAGAGCGAAAGTTTCTCGCTTCGTGCGGCTAAGCTTAAAGCAGCAGCGTTTTGAGTTGCCGATTTGTTCGCTTGTTCATAATGCAAAAAGCCAAACCACTTTTGAGTCTCATCTTGTCCTGTAAGCCATTTCTGCCACTTTTGCGTGGTGCTGACGTTGTTATTTGCTGTCGAGTAATTCTTTAATTCCTTGGTTTTTATCTGGCTAAAACTACTTTGTAAAAATTCAGGATGAAGAAAACCTATGCTTGAAAATAGACCAAATTGATAGTTCTGTTGTGCTAAACGCGTTATCAAAACGGGCGGAATATAGTTAAGAGTTATCTCTGACCAGTAGCGATTAGGCAGGGCATAAAACAAGCTGAATAATCCCTGAGGGCGATTGCTGGCGCCACTAAAATGATTCTTATAAGTTAATCCATGCTGACTGAGTTGATATACAAATGGCATGTTTTTTTCATTGAGCATATCTGCACGTAATGCATCAACAGTAATCAGTAAAATATTTTTTGCTGCTGCTGTCGTTTGTGGCGCAAGGTAACTTAAAGGTGTAATTGGGTAACGTAATTCTTTTACCTCACTAGCCGTTTGCTGGCTTATACGTTTAAGTAATTTATCGTCACTTAACCAGCCCTGTTTTTTCAAAAAAGTACGTGCGGTCATTGGATACGAAAGAGGGTAGCTCGCTTTTTGTTGTGTAATGGGACGGTATTGTGTCGCATCGGCCCATATAAATGTTAAATGGGTAATGACAAAAGCCGTAAACAGAAATATTGCGATTGGTTTACCAATTGCTTTTGCTTGTAGAAACCTAGCTTTTTTCCAAACAAAGAAGGAGATAAAAATCTCAATTGCAAAGATAATCGGAATCGAAATATAGTGTAAATTGATTGAGTAAATTTGTTCAACTTGCTCGGGGCGCTGTAAAAACTGCCAAATTAACGGATTCAGATGAAAGTTATAAAGTTTAAATATTTGCGTATCAAGGATTAGAAAGGTAATAGCTGCTGTGCTAATGAGTATGGCACAAAGGCGATATAAGCGTTGAAAGGGAATAATAAACGCCAGCGGGAATAAAATCACCCCAAAAACCATTGCACTTAAAAAACTGAAGTGGCCGATTAAGCTGGTAAATTGATAAGCAATGCCTAACCCAGAATCGGACAAACCCGCATATTTTACATAACGCAGGCC
>JABXKR010000250.1 GCA_013619145.1 Psychromonas sp.
GATTGTTCCCCTAGTTTCTTAGAACGAGGCAAGGATAAAGTTGAACAAGCTATAGCTCAATACAGACTGTTTTATAAAGACAGTGATTTTGATCCAGCTCAGTACTTAGTTACCAAGACGTTGTAGTTTACAAAAAAAATACGTTAGAATAACGATAATATATATATAAATAATAACAATTAAAAACAATCAAAATGGCAAGTATTATTAACGCGAGTATCAATTTAAATAATATTGATAAAACAAAGATTATTGAAGGTAAAAAAGGTAAATACCTACCAATTAGTATAGTGATCAACGATGATCAAGATCAGTTTGGTAATCAAGGACCTATTACTATTGCGCAAAGCAAAGAAGAAAGAGAAGCTAAAGCAGCTAAAACTTATTTAGGTAACGTAAAGGTGGTTTGGACGAATGGATCAAACGTTGCAGCAGCTCCTAGAGAGGGACAACAAGCTCAAGCACCAGCTCAGTCATTAACCCCACAAGCAGATGACCTACCGTTCTAATGGAGCAGTGTGAAATGTGCAGTGAGATTATGACTAAGTGTGATTTCGATTACTGTGATATATGCCCTGAGTGCTTAGACTCTGAATAATAAATTAAATTAAATACCGCAATAAAATGCAGACAGTAGAAATCAATGGATTTGAGATTGACACGTTCAATCAACATAAGCTTGAAGAGGGAAAAAAGCAGGGTATATGCCCTGTTTGCTCCCACGATAGAAAACCCAAGAATCAAAAAGCCAACTGTGCTTCTTATGATTGGGAACGGGGTTTAGGAACTTGTCACAACTGTGATAATAGTTTCCAACTACATACTTACAAGCGTAAGGGTAAATCTGAAAAGGTTTACGTTAAGCCTGACTTCTCTACAATAACACACGTGCCACCAAGCAGTAAAGTGATTCAATGGTTTGCCTCAAGAGGTATATCAGAACAAACACTATCTGATACCGGTGTGTCTGAAGGTCCTGAGTGGATGCCTCAGACGCAGAAGACTGAAAATGTTATCAAGTTCAATTACATGATGGGTGGAGAACTAATCAACATCAAGTACCGTGATGGTCGTAAGAACTTTAAACTATATAAGGGAGCTGAAAAAGTTTTCTATAATATAGACAGCATTGTAGGTTTTGAGTACTGTGTTATTGTAGAAGGAGAAATGGATGTGCTAGCGTTGCACGAGGCTGGAATTACAAACGCGATATCAGTACCTAACGGAGCTACACTGAACACTAATAATCTAGAGTACTTAGACTCTTGTATAGATTATTTCGAAGACAAAGACAAAATAATTTTAGCAGTTGATACAGATGAAGCTGGTCAATCCCTTCAAGGAGAATTAATTAGACGTCTAGGTTCTGAAGTGTGTTATATAGCCACCTTTGAAGATTGTAAAGACGCTAATGAATATTTAGTAAAGTATGGTAAAGAAAAACTATCCGAAAGGATCTCCGGCGCGAAACCAGTTCCTCTTGAAAACGTCACAACATTTCGAGATATCGAGGACGAGGTTACTGATTTTGTTAGAAATGGCTTTAAGCCAGGATTTCAAGTTGGCCTTGCAAATTTTGATCAAATATTTTCAACTTACACTGGTCAATTCATCACTGTCACTGGTATACCGAGTTCCGGGAAAAGTGATTTTGTCGACCAAATGGTTGTTGGCTATAATCAGAATTATGGTTGGAAGACAGCTTTTGCTTCACCAGAAAACCAACCGACTTATTTACATGCTCATAAATTAATGCGTAAGACCTGGCAAGGTATGCCGACAGAGTCTGATATCGGCGGCGATAAATGGAATCAAATAGCAGATCATTGTAATAGTAATTATTACCACATTGATATGGAGCGTTATACATTAGATGCAGTACTTAAAAAATCTGCAGAATTAGTTAAACGTAAAGGCATAAAATGCCTAGTTATTGATCCGTATAATAAGGTTAGAGACGTTGGTGGTTCTGATGACGTTAATAGGTATACTATGGAATATCTGCAGAAGATAGAGATATTCGCTAAAAAGTATGATGTACTAGTTTTTATTGTTGCTCACCCGACTAAGATGTACAAAGACAAAGACGGCAAAATTGAAGAGCCTACTATGTACAATATAAAAGGTGGTGGTGAATGGTACGATGCTTCATATCACGGTATACTAGTCCACAGGGACTACGAAGCGAAAACAGTCAAAGCTAAAGTACTGAAAGTAAAGTTTCAAAACTTAGGTGAAAACGGTGCTGAAGCTCATTTTAGATGGGAGCCAAAGTCTGGTTGCTTCATTCCTCATGAGCCTGTAAACTTAGATGGGCAAGCAATGCCTTGGGAATAAATGGCTACTAAGAAAAGCCCATGGGATATGGGAGAGTATATAGCTTCTGACAAAGACAATAAAGCTTATGAGTGGTGTATTAAAAATGGAATATACATATCGCCAACTGCTATGTCTGAAGGAGCTTGGTGGCTAGATATAGATAACAAGGATAAAATAAACCGAAGCCCTAAAACGTTTACTAAAACGGCTATATGGGAAAAAATGTACGAATACTATAATTATTATTATGACAAATACAAGAAATAAATTTAATAATGCTACTGAAGCTTTCGACTACTTGCTTGACAAGATAAGGTTAGATGGTGTAGACTTTAACGGTACTAAAGCTTTATTCAATGTTGGTTTTTATATGGAAGATCCATCTCAAAAGATCATCACAAATAAAGAACGTAAGTTCAGTGAGAAATATGCAGAGTCAGAATGGCTTTGGTATCTTTCAGGTGACAGAAGTGTAGAACGCCTCGGTGCTATACACGGC
>JABXKR010000253.1 GCA_013619145.1 Psychromonas sp.
TTTAAAACCGTTACTAAGCAATTAGTAACGGTTTTTTCATTTCTAGGGTTGCCAACTTGTGAGTGATTGCAGGGCTATTAGCGGGTTACACGAATATCGATTATCGACAGTGTCTGGATTTGTCGGCGAACTCTAACTATTCTGCCAACTGCTTTCCAGAGTGGGCCGTCCAACGGTAAAGGAAATGTAATGTAGCTTCTGGTTGATATTTATCTGCGTGATGAAGTGTATTACCGTGAGGCTCAAAGACAGGATGATGTGACACTGTTATGCGTCGATGACTGCAGCAAAAATTATAGAAAGTTCGCCACCCCCCCCCTTTCTCACCCTTGGTGGGTGTAGGAGGTTGGCTTTGACTTAGCTATTATCATCTTCAACTAAGAGCTCGGTTTTGCCTAAGCTAATTAAAATCAGGGGGGAACATGTTACCTTTAAATCTGGCATTCATAGCAGAAAATGGTCTAGGTATGTGGGCCTGGAACCTGTCGACGCAAGAAAGGACATTGGGCGATTCAATATTCGCATTCGATCATATAAGCAATGAAAGCTTCTCTCACACTGCAATTGCTTTGGAAAAATATTTACACCCCGATGATCGTGAACGCGGAGATAGCGAAATTCAAGCACTGCTCCGTGATGGCGCGCAAATTGAAATGGGTTTTCGAGTGTATCGGCCAAGTGGCGAACTTGTCCATATAAAGAGTATGATGAAAGTATTTCGTGATGATGGAGGAAAGTTAATTGGGATACATGGTGCGAGTATTGACATTACTGAATTTAAGCTGTCCGAAGAAAAGCTGAAACTTGCCGCCAGTGTATTTACCCATGCCAGTGAAGGCATTACCATCACCGATCCGGAAGGCAATATTATTGACGTCAATGGTGAATTCACTGCTATCACCGGCTATAGCCGTCAAGAAGTGTTGGGTAAGAACCCGCGCATCCTTAAATCAGGTAGGCATTCGCCTGCATTCTATACTGAGATATGGGAAACTCTTGCAGAAAAAGATCATTGGCGCGGTGAAATCTGGAATCGACGTAAAAATGGCGAGCTCTATCCAGAACTTCTCTCTATTAGTCTCGTGCGCGATACCACTGGCATAATAACACACCATGTTGCGCTCTTTAGCGATATTTCGCATATTAAAGAGCAGCAGAAAAAGCTAGAAAAAATTGCCCATTTCGATCCTTTAAGCCATCTACCTAACCGCACATTATTAAGAGAGCGTTTACCATTAGCAATGCATCAATGCCTGCGCAGCAAGCAGTCGTTAGTAGTGGTATTCATTGATTTAGATGAATTAAAAGCAGTTAATGATAAATATGGGCCTCATGTAGGAGATGAACTCATAATTGCGCTATCACAGCGCATGAAAGAGACGTTACGTGAAAACGATACGCTTGCTCGAATAGGGGGGGATGAGTTTGTAGCGGTGCTCACGGGGTTAGAAACTAATAACTGTACATCAATATTAGAACGACTGTTACAAGCTGTATCTAGATCTATCACCGTGGGGGAGGTAGAGTTAAAAATCTCCGCCAGTATGGGTGTTACATCTTATCCACAAGACAACTCAGGTTCGGACCTGCTTATCCGTCATGCTGGCCTAGCCATGTATGAAGCGAAGAAAGTAGGTAAGAACTGTTATCACGTTTTTGACTTGGAACATCAGATGGTCGAGGATACTCGCCGTGAAAATATTGAGCGTATTCGTAGCGCTTTGCAACAAGGTGAATTTGTCTTGTATTACCAGCCTAAGGTCAATATTAGTAAAGCAACAGTGATTGGTGCTGAAGCCTTAATTCGTTGGCAACACCCCGAGCGTGGTCTGCTCCCCCCTGCAGAGTTCTTGCCTTTGATTGAAAATCATCCCATCAGCATTGAGCTGGGTGAGTGGGTCATTGCTACTGCACTTAGTCAAATTGCGGCCTGGCAAGGGTTGGGAATATATATACCTGTCAGCGTCAACATTTGCGCATCGCAACTACAACAAACTGACTTTGCAAAACACCTGCAAGCATTACTGTCAGCATGGCCACAGATTGATCCGCGCTGTTTGCAATTAGAAGTGCTTGAAACCAGTGAGTTAGATGATGTATTGCAGGTCTCAAAAATTATGCACGACTGTATTAAGTTGGGTGTCAGTTTTGCATTAGATGACTTTGGTACCGGCTATTCTTCACTTACTTATCTCAGACATTTGCCGATCAACCTTATTAAGATAGATCAGAGCTTTGTACGGGACTTGTTGATTAACCCTGATGACTTGATGATTGTTGAAAGTGTGGTTGGCTTGGCTAAGTCATTCAAACGTGAAGTAATTGCAGAGGGGGTAGAGACCATTGCACATAGCGCCGCACTGCTACAGCTTGGTTGTGAATTGGTGCAGGGGTATGGCATTGCAAGACCGATGCCTGCTAGAGACATTCCTGAATGGGTGGCTAACTGGCCATCCGATGCTGGTTGGGCTGCAAACAATCTAATGTACAGAAATGATGCAAAGGCAATTAGTGAGGCAACAAACACAGGCTAGCTAAAGAGTGCCGCTGGTCAGGTTTAAAAAGCATCGTTAAAATAAGTTCAGCAGTTCACGATAAATCAACAGGTAAAGATAAAAATGAAACACGTTGGTATATTACCTCATTGGATTTAAATGCAGAGCCTCAATGCCGTTCGTAGCCACTGGTGAGTAGAAAGCATGCATTGGGTACTTGATATGACATTCAGAGAGGATGAATCTCGTATACGTAAAAAACAAGGCCCATTAGTTTTTAATGTGATACGAAAATAGCCATGGAGTTGTTTAAACAAGACAA
>JABXKR010000185.1 GCA_013619145.1 Psychromonas sp.
AATTATTATCAATGGGCTGCAGTTTTTTACTAGCCTGGCGTTAACCCACTTAATTTTTCCCTCTGAGTTTTTATTTTAGGACAAGTATGCTGAATAACCAGTTTTGAGCTGGCCATTTTAGAGTGGCAGTGCTGTTTGTTTAATCGAGGTGATGAGACAAATGCAATTGAACTGGTTACTATTGCTACTTTGTAATAACCAGAGTTGATGATATGACCAATAACCTTAAATTTTCACAAGCCGCCACTGAATTATTAAAGCGCCGAGTGGCAGGTACAAAAGCTACTCGCTTCGATGCCCCAATTCGTCCTAACTCAATCGATGATGCTTTGGCGGTGCAGGCGGAAATGATAGCGCAGCGTAGTGATCCTGTTGGCGGCTGGAAATGCCTTTTACCACCCGCTGAAAATCAGATGGTAGTCGCGCCAATTTTTGCCGAGACAATTAATCGCGGTCAGTTTTGCAAATTGTTTGCCGATAATAAAGTGGCACGTATTGAACCTGAAATCGCTTTTGTTTTAGGTAAAGATCTGCCCGCGCAACAGGAAGATTACAGCCAGGCAGAAATTGATGATGCGCTGTCGGGCTGTTATATGGCACTAGAGTTAATGCAGGATCGTTTCCAGGAAAATAGTGGCGTTGAATTTTATGAAAAGTTAGCGGATTGTTTGGTTAATCAAGGTTTATTTATTGGTCCGGAGATAAACCGTTCGCTAGCTTATTCCGCCAGTGAAATAACCATTAATGTCTCACAGGCGAACTCTGCGCAGACCTTTGCGGGCGAACACCCGAATCAATTGCCACAAAATCCTCTCTATTGGCTGATCAATTTTATGAGCAAGCGCGGCACCGACTTTAAAGCAGGGCAAGCGATTATTACCGGATCATATGCGGGCATTGTTGAAGTGCTGTTTGATAGCAGGACAGAAATTGAATATCAGGGGCTAGGTAAGTACACGCTTGAATTTAAAGAATTAGTGTAATTACTCAGGTCGTTGCCATTTAAGCTAATTTCCGCGTTGAAAAATGCTCATTTAAACGACTAAACTGCGCTTTTTCGCCTTGAACTCAGCATAAATGGCTTAGCCCAGTGCATTTACAGTCTTATTTGAGAAAAACACCTTAAATTATTGAGGTGCTGAGTAGTTACAAATTAGTTTGAAATTTTGACCCAACTCTTTGTTATAAAAGCTGAAGTGTAAATTATGTGTCCTTTGGTTGTTTCTTTTTTTTATTGCGTAATAATGTTTTTTTAGAAAATATTATAAGTGGAGTATCGAAGATGCCAACATCTGCACAGCCTGTAGTCGCTTTTCAACAAGCTGAATCAACGAATAAAAAACACTATCAACCTAAGCCATTTGTTGAGCTTACTCATCCGCAGTGGTGTAAAAATGCCACCATTTATGAAGTCAATATTCGCCAATATACTCAAGAGGGCACGTTTAAAGCATTTGCCGAGCATCTTCCACGTTTACAGAAACTGGGTGTCGATATTCTGTGGTTAATGCCGATTCACCCTATTGGCGAAGAGAAGCGCAAGGGTGATAAAGGCAGTGCTTATTCTGTAAAAGACTATAAAGCGGTTAATCCTGATTACGGCACTTTAGCAGACTTAAAATCTTTAGTTGCTAAAGCGCATAGCATGGGGATGTACGTTATTTTAGATTGGGTAGCAAACCACTCGGCATGGGATAATGTATTAACTAAAACGAATCCAGAATGGTATAGCAAAGATCATAACGGTAATTTCCAACCGACACCCTGGTGGGATTGGTCTGATATTATCGATTTTGATTACTCCAACCCGCAGATGCGCGAGTATATGACTGGCGCACTGAAATATTGGCTAGAGGAAGCTGATATTGATGGTTATCGCGCCGATGTGGCAGGTTTTGTTCCTACCGATTTTTGGGATAATGCCCGTCAGGAGTTGGATGCTATCAAACCTGTGTTTATGTTAGCCGAATGGGATGCGCGTGATCTGCATAAAAATTCATTTGATATGACCTATGCGTGGTCACTGCATGAAGAGATGCATAATGTCGCTATGGGTAAAAAAAATGCTTCTGCAATCTATCTGCATTTTGCGCATATCTTAAATTCATGGCCTGATAATGCGATTCTGATGAACTTTGTTGATAACCACGATAAAAACTCCTGGGATAAAACCATGTTTGAGCGTTTTGGTGATTATCTGCACACCTGTATCGTGTTAACGGCAATGGTTGAAGGGATGCCGCTTATTTATAGCGGACAAGAGGCGGGATTAGATAAGGCGTTAGCTTTTTTCGATAAAGATCAAATTATCTGGCAGGAGCATGCGATAGGGAAGTTATATCAGCAACTTTTCACTTTAAAACATAATAATCAGGCACTTTGGAATGGTGATTGGGGCGGTAAAATGATCCCGGTTGTAAATAATAAACCTGAGGCTATTTTCTCTTTTGTACGTGAAAAAGCGCAGGATAAAGTGTTTGTGGTTTTAAATTTTTCAGATAAACAGCAAACCGTGAGTTTTAATGAAAATATTCAATTAGGCTGTTATCAGGAGTTATTCAGTCAAGCGTCAGTTACTTTCGAGCAAGACTCTACTGATACAATTGAAGCTTTCGGCTACCGGGTTTATGTGCAGAAATAAGAGTTATAGCCAGAGAGTACTTCCAGTGATCTCTGGCTTAGTCCTTCGCACTGACATGAATGAGTTGCTAATCTATAAATAACGTCAGTAACTCATTTAAATATCTGTGCCCTAACGCGGTTATTTTCCAACTGCCGGCATTTTCTATTAGCAGTTTTTTGGTTATCGCTTTTTGAATCGGCTGTTTGATGGAGTCAATGCTAAGTCCTGTATAAGCTTCAAATTCGCTAAATGGAATAGGTTCAAATAGACGCAAACGGTTCATCATATACTCAAAGGCTAACTCATCAATTGCGACGCTATATGATTCATCTAGGAATGGGCGCGAACTGTCTAAATACCCTTTCGGGTGTTTGATTTTACTGGTGCGAATGATTTTATTTTCAAGAGGCAGTGTAAACTTGCCGTGTGCACCGCAGCCGATACCTATGTAGTCACCAAAACGCCAGTAATTAAGGTTGTGCTGACATTCAAAACCAGCCTTGCTGTAACCTGAAATTTCATATTGTATATAACCATTTTCAGCCAGTAATTTCTGACCCTGTTCCTGAATATCCCATAACAGTTCATCTTCAGGCAGTGTCGGTGGATGTGAAAAATATTGAGTATTTGGCTCGATGGTTAATTGATACCAGGATAGGTGCGTTGGTTTTAGGGATATGGCAGTCTGCAGATCTTCTAATGCATCGCTGAGGCTTTGATCGGGCAGACCATGCATTAAATCAAGGTTAAAGGTTTTTATGCCGGCTGCAACTGCTTGTCTGGCTGCATTTTTAGCCTCGAGCGGGCCGTGAATTCGCCCCAGTTTTGTTAGTTTCTGCTGTTGGAAGCTTTGTACTCCAAAGGAGAAGCGGCTGATACCAGCTTTTTTAAAGTCACTGATCTTTTGATTTTCAATGGCACCCGGGTTGGCTTCAAGGGTGATCTCAATATCCTGTTTAAAAGGGATCTTTTTTTCGATCTCAGTTAATAACCAGCCGATCCCCTGTGCGGAGATTAAACTCGGCGTACCGCCGCCGATAAAAATGCTTTCTAAGCTTCTGCCTTGCACATAAAGCAACTCATTGCTTAGATCATCTAACAGTGCCTGCAGATAATCTTGCTCGGGGATCTCGCCGCGCAATTTATGGGAGTTGAAATCACAATAGGGGCATTTCTCAATACACCAGGGAATATGAATATAAAGACTGAGCGGCGGCAACAAAAGCATGAAAAGACCTATTGGGTTGAGCAGGAGAAACTCCCATCTCGAGCATGGGAGTGAGTTTTAAAAGTTTTTAACTTAACTGTTCTTTTAATCGTTCAACTAACATCGCCAATGCTTGACCACGGTGACTTAATTCGCCTTTTCGTTGTTTGCTGAGTTGTGCAGATGAACATTGCTCGCTTTCAACCCAAAAAATCGGATCGTAACCAAAACCGTTTTCACCCTGTACAGAGTCGCTGATCACACCTTCCCATGTACCCTGGCAAATGACCGGTGTCGGATCGAATTCATGGCGCATATACACTAATACGCACTGAAAACGCGCGCGACGATGTTCGATACCGACGCCTTCTAGTTTATTTAATAGCAGCTCTATATTATCTTGGTCGCTGGCATTTTCACCCGCAAAACGAGAAGAGTAGATGCCGGGTTGACCACTTAAAAAATCGACCTCTAAACCTGAATCATCAGCAATTGCAGGTAACCCGGTTACCTTGGCTGCATGACGCGCTTTAATAATCGCATTTTCAACAAATGTAGTTCCTGTTTCAGGCACTTCTAAAACATCAAAGTGACTTTGTGGTAAAACTTCAATTGAGAAGCTGTTAAGTAGCTGACTCATCTCTCTTACTTTGCCTTTGTTACCTGTGGCTAAGACCCATGTTTTTTTCATTTTATTTGCGCCTCTCTTGTCTTAATCGACATAAAATTTGTGTTGGAATTTCAGTATATTGGTTTTATTTTGTGTGTTTATTTTAATATTAAAATTAACAATCTCTTCATTGCTGAAAGGGTAGGTTGCGATATAATAAATTGTATCTCCTTCCACGATCTCTTTAAATTTTAATATTTGTGTTTGTCCGATTAAGTTTTTTCCTGTCCCTGAAAGGTCGGCTGCCAGCGCCTTGAATTTTACCTGTTTATCCTGAACGGAAATATTAATTATGCCAGTGTATTTACTGCGTTTAATGCCGTAATGTTTGGCGATATCAGCCTCTAAAAAAGTTGATGGCAGGGCGATATAATGTACTTTTAAATTGGCAAAATCTTGTGACTGCTCGGCAAAACTTGGCAGACTGAAACAGAGCAGTAGAGAAGCGCAGATAAGCCGATAAAGTTTGTACATGATTATTCCTCGTTAGTAAAAAAGGCTGGTATCTGTTTGGGCTTATTAATTCTCACTAATTTATGACGGTTTAATAACCCTTTTTCAACTGTGATTGCGCCTTTTGGCACTTTGAACTGTTTACTGAGAAACTTAATTAAATGTGCATTTGCTTTGCCGTCAACGGGGGGCGCGGTAATAGCTATTTTGAGTTCATCACCAAGCAAACCAATAAATTTATCGCGACTCGCTTTAGGTTGTAAAACAAGACGAAGTAAAAGATCTGCCCCGTCTTGTTTCAGATAAACAGCTGACATTAAAAAAGTCTGCTTAACAGATCATTAACCAGCATTTCTAAAAACTGCAGACCAATTAACACTACGATCATCGATAGATCTAACCCGCCCATTGGTGGAATAAAACGACGAACAGGTGAGAGTAGCGGTTCGGTTAATTGAATCATTACCGCCTCTATTGGATTATGTCCACGACTTATCCAGCTTAAAATAGCACGTAAAATTAACACCCAGAAAAGCAGTTTAAAGACCGCCGTTAATAAGATAATAAGACTAGAAATAAGGATTACTATCGGGTTCAATGATGCCCCCATAATTAAGCTCAATACGACAATTTTCAGAGAAGCAACAATAAAAGCAAATATGATTGTTGCCATATCCCAACCTGCAAAGCTGGGGATGATTCTCCGTAAAGGCGCTACAACTGGTTGCGTTGCTTTGATTATAAATTGGCTGAACGGGTTATAAAAATCCGCACGGGCAACTTGTAACCATACGCGTAACAATACCACCATGATATATAGATCAAACAGGGTGTTGACTAGAAAATTAACTGAACTCATTAGACTTTCTCTCTTTCAAGTAAGGTTAAAATAATTTTTCCATCTCTTGACCGCGATCGGCGACTGCCTGCATCGCTTTAGCAACAATATCACTTAACCCTAATTCGTTAAATGTACGCAAGCCTTCTGCCGTTGTGCCGCCTTTTGAGGTGACATTTTCACGCAATCTAGACAGGCTAATATCAGCGTTTTCTTTAACCATTTCAGCACTGCCCAGTGCCGTTTGTAAAACCAGTAAACGCGCTTGTTGCTCATCAAATCCCATTTCAATCGCTTTAGCCTGCATCGCCTCCATAAACAGGAAGAAATAAGCGGGTGCTGAACCTGATGCGGCAGTAACTGCGTTGATCATCGCTTCATCTTCAATCCAGACGATTTCACCCACAGCGGACATCAACTCGCCGGAAAAGGTTTTATCTTGTTCACTGACCTGCTTTGATGCGAATAAACCTGTCATCCCTTTTTGCAGTAAGGCGGGCGTATTTGGCATGGTGCGGATAACCGCTGTATTAGTACCCAATAAAGATTGCAGACGTTGTACGGAAATACCCGCAGCAATAGAAATAACGAGTTTATTACTAAAGTCGACACCTTGATCGGCAAGTGTTTGACAAACCGTCGCCATAATTTGTGGTTTAACGGCTAATACAATAACGTCACACCAATTTGTCGCATCTATGTTGTCTTGAGATCCCTTAACTGCATATGATTTTGTGAGTTGTTGAGTGTTATCGACACTGGGATCGCTCGCGCAAATAAAATCGGCTGGATAACCGCCCTTAACTAAACCGCTGATGATGCTGCCAGCCATATTGCCAGCACCAATAAAAGTAATTTTTTTATGTAACATTGTTATACCCTTTTTAATTAGTTTCTTGAGCCAAAGATATCACTGCCGATTCGCACCATAGTGCTACCGCAGCGAATGGCACTATCCAAATCACCACTCATGCCCATTGACAGTGTATCAACTTCTGGATAGAGCTGTTGCAGTTTCTGATAGATGTTATGGAGTGCTTTGAATTGATTTTCAAGTCGCTCGTTATTCTCCGTTTTTTCTGGAATCGCCATAATGCCACGTAGTTTTAAGCGCGGTAAGTCATTTACTTGTGACGCCAGTTCAATAACTTGCGATAAAGTAGTACCCGATTTGCTTTGTTCTCCGCTAATATTAACCTGCAGGCAAATATTAAGTTCGGGTAGCTCGCTCGGACGTTGATCGTTTAAACGCTGTGCGATTTTAAATCGCTCAACACTTTGTACCCAGTCAAAATTTTCAGCAACAGGACGTGTTTTATTTGATTGTAACGGGCCAATAAAATACCAATAAATAGGCTCATCAAAATCATCATCGCCTTTAATTTGTTGAATTTTTTCGATGCTCTCTTGCACGTAATTTTCACCAAAATGGCGTAAACCAGATTGATAAGCTTGCTTGATTGAAGAAACAGGCTTGGTTTTACTCACTGCGAGTAACTGAATTTGATCAGTATTACGTTGTACTTGCTGAGCTGCATGAGCTATTTTTTGTTTAACGCTTGTTATTTGTTTAAAAATATTAGTCATCATAAATAAGGTTTTAAATTATGGATATCACAGAATTATTGGCTTTTAGTGTAAAGCATAATGCATCAGATCTACACCTTTCTGCAGGAGTTCCGCCAATGATTAGGGTAGATGGTGAAGTTCGCAAGATAAATGTGCCTGCATTAGAGCATAAAGAGGTGCATAGTTTAATTTATGACATCATGAATGATAAGCAGCGTAAAGATTTTGAAGAGCAGTTGGAAACCGATTTTTCATTTGAAATTCCTGAGTTGGCTCGTTTTCGTGTAAATGCATTTAATCAACAACGCGGTGCGGGTGCGGTATTTCGTACAATCCCAAGTAAGGTTTTAACACTGGATGATTTAGGTGCGCCTGATATTTTCAAAAAGATCTCTGATTTTCCGCGTGGTTTAGTTTTGGTAACCGGGCCAACAGGCTCCGGTAAATCAACGACCTTAGCTGCTATGATCGATTATATTAATGACAGTCGCCATGAACATATTTTGACGATTGAAGATCCGATTGAATTTGTACATGAAACGAAAAAATCACTGATAAATCAGCGTGAAGTTTTTAAAGATACGCTAAGCTTTGATAATGCATTAAGAAGTGCATTGCGTGAAGATCCAGATGTTATTCTGGTCGGTGAGATGCGTGATTTAGAAACAATTCGTTTAGCATTAACAGCGGCAGAAACGGGGCACTTAGTTTTTGGTACCTTGCATACCACCTCTGCTGCAAAAACAATTGACCGTGTTATTGATGTATTTCCTGCAGCTGAAAAAGGGATGGTGCGCTCGATGTTATCTGAGTCATTACGAGCGGTTATCTCACAAACACTGCTTAAGAGGACTGGTGGTGGGCGTGTTGCTGCTCATGAAATTATGATGGGTATTCCTGCAATTCGAAATCTGATTCGTGAAGATAAAGTTGCACAAATGTACTCCGTTATTCAAACAGGGATGGTGCATGGTATGCAAACCCTGGATCAAGATTTACGCAAGCTGGTAGCCACAGGTACAGTCTCTCATGCAGACGCGGCGCAAAAAGCGGCAGATCCAAAAACCTTCTAAGGTGGATTAACTTATGTTAGATAAATTATTAAATAGAACTGATCAATTAAAAGCTTCCGATCTTTTTCTTTCTGTTGGTTTACCCCCCACCATTAAGCTTAATGGACGTTTGGAGTCATTAACGAAAACAAATCTAAGCACAGAGGATGTTTATAGCTTACTTAAAGAGGCAATGGGGAGCGAGCGTTTTGCTCAATTTCAGCTTGTTAAGGAAGCTAATTATGCGCTTAACTCTAAAGACTCGGGGCGTTTTCGTGTCAGTGCGTTTATGCAGAAAGAAGAACCTGGTATGGTTATTCGGCGCATTGAAAGTAAAATTCCAAGCTTTGAGGAGTTATACCTACCAGAGCAGTTAAAAGAAACCTGTATGGCACAACGAGGTTTGATTTTATTTGTAGGGGCAACGGGCTCGGGTAAATCGACAACGCAAGCTGCGATGGTCGGTTACCGTAATCAGAACTCATCTGGGCACATTTTAACGATTGAAGATCCGATTGAGTTTATCCATCAGCATGGACGTTCGGTAGTTACACAACGAGAAGTTGGTATTGATACTGAGTCATTTGATAAAGCGCTGAAAAATTCATTGCGCCAAGCGCCAGATGTTATTTTAATCGGTGAAATAAGAACTCAAGAAACGATGGAGTTTACTTTAACTTTTGCAGAAACGGGGCATCTATGTATGGCAACATTGCATGCCAATAATGCCAATCAAGCATTAGATCGTATTCTGCATTTAGTACCGAAAGAACGTAACCGTCAGTTTTTATTTGATTTATCTGTCAATTTACGTGCGATTGTTGCTCAGCAGTTAGTTCCAACCGTTGATGGAAAAAACCGTCGTGTGGCTTTTGAAATCTTATATAACACGCCGACCATGGCTGAAGCGATTCGCAAAGGTGAGCTTCACCTTATTAAAGATATTATTAAAAGCTCGGCAGAGCATGGTATGCAGACCTTTGATCAGGCGCTATTTGATTTATATGAGAAAGGCGTTATTGGTTATACAGAAACCTTGGCGCATGCCGACTCGTCAAATGATGTGCGCTTGATGATTAAATTAAATTCAAAGGAAGGTAAAGAAAAAACAAGGCCAGGAACATTAGATGATGTTACGTTAGACTTCTAATTTTCGTGTAAATCGTATTAAATAAAAAA
Source organism: Psychromonas sp. (assembly GCA_013619145.1). Taxonomy (GTDB): domain Bacteria; phylum Pseudomonadota; class Gammaproteobacteria; order Enterobacterales; family Psychromonadaceae; genus Psychromonas. Next base: position 9,592 of record JABXKR010000185.1, read on the forward strand.
GCGGCAACAGTCGCTTTTATTTATACCCAAACTACTTGAATATGCTGATTCCTGCATCTTCAAGTAATTTGGGTATACAGGAAAAATTTTCTAGGAGCAACCATGTTAGTTGTACTTTCCCCTGCCAAAACGCTCGACTATGAAACCCCCTCGCCTATTTCTACATTTTCACAACCCGAGTTATTGTCACATAGTCAATTGCTGATAAACCGTTGTCACAGATTATCTATGCAAGATATCGCTTCATTAATGAAAGTGAGCGATAAAATTGCAGGTTTAAATGTCGCACGCTTTGCTGCTTGGCATATTCCCTTTTCTCTGGATAATGCTAAACAAGCACTGTTTGCCTTCCAAGGTGATGTTTATACAGGTTTACAAGCAGAGAGATTAACGCGTGACACATTAAATTACGCACAAGACCATTTACGCATTCTCTCCGGTCTGTATGGATTATTAAGACCACTTGATTTGATGCAAGCCTACCGGCTGGAAATGGGGACGCGATTAGATAATGAGCGTGGCACTAATTTATACCAGTTTTGGGGTAGTTTAATCACGCAGGCACTAAGTCAGGTTCTACAAGCACAAGGTGATAACCTACTTATTAATTTAGCGTCAAATGAATATTTTAAATCAGTAAAGAAAAAAGAGTTTAGCGGAGTAATTATCACGCCCGTTTTTAAAGACCAAAAAAAGGGGCAATACAAGGTAATTAGCTTCTACGCTAAAAAAGCACGCGGATTAATGGCGCGTTATATTCTTGAGCAACAGCTGACAGAAGTTGAGCAGTTAAAAGCATTTGCCGCAGATGGTTATTATTTTATAGAAAGTGAATCGACAGAGACGGAACTGGTGTTTTACCGAGATGAAGCTTAAAAGCCTACTTTTGGGGCTAGTTATTATGTTTCTAGTACCCCACGCAAAGCGCGGGGCACTAGAAGAAGTTAGATCCTAATCTTCCGATTTATCTTCTTTTTTAGCTTGGCCTGCCCAGTTTGGTTTACCTTTTGCCTTTTTGTTTCGATGGCGTTGTTTGCCCATATCTTCTTTTTTCTTCAGACGTTTTGCTTTTTGCTGCTTCTTCAATTCGTCAGCGCGTTCTTTACCTTTTTTATTTACCGGCTTTTTCAGTTTACGCTGGCTAACTTGTGCTTCTTTATGTGTTGGGCGTAATGTTTTGATCACACGACGTTTTAATTTTTGGTCTGTATAGCGCTCAATTTTTGCAAGAATGTCGATATCATGTGCTTCTACCAGTGAAATCGCAGTACCTTTTTTACCGCCACGAGCTGTACGACCAATACGGTGTACGTAAATATCCGCACTACGCGGCATATCGTAGTTAATGACATGAGTAATATCAGGAACATCAATACCACGGGCGGCCACATCAGTAGCGATTAAAATATTGATTTCCCCCCGTCTGAACTGGGTTAATGCTTGATTACGTTTTTCCTGATCCATCTCACCACGCAAATAGTTACAACTGATTTGCAGCTCAGCAAGTTGTGCAACTAATTCTGCTAAACGCTCTCGTGTTTTTACAAATACGATCGTTTTCTGTTGTTGTTCGTCTTCTTTTACTTCTGGTTGTAAAATCGCAGCTAGCAAATTTAATTTATGCTCAGGGTTATCTGCAATATGAACCCACTGTAAAATCTTGCCACTTTCACGACGTGAAACTTCTGCTTTAAGCTGCACTGGATTTTTCAATACATCACGAGCGAAATCACGTAAACCCTTACCCTCTAATGTTGCTGAAAATAGGGCTGTTTGCTTACGCCAGCGTGTTTCACCAGCGATACGATCCATTTCGCGAATGAATCCCATATCAAGCATTCGGTCAGCTTCATCAAGAATAAGAGTTTCAACTTCACGACAGTCAAACGCTTCCGAGTCGATGTATTCCATTAAACGACCAGGCGTTGCAATAACGATATCAACGGTATCCATTATCACTTCTTCCTGCTCTTGGTATGAAACGCCACCTATGATATTGCCGACAACAAGATCCGTTCCTGCAACTAATTGCTGCGCAACTTCACTTACCTGTACGGCGAGTTCTCGTGTGGGGGTTAATACTAAAATACGAGCTGAACCACCTTTACGACGCGGGAAGTCGATTAAACGTTGTACTGAAGGTAATAAGAATGCCAGTGTTTTACCTGTGCCCGTTGGCGCGCTTGCCATAATATCTTGCTCATCCATTGCTGGAGGAATAGCCAAAGTCTGAATGCTTGTCGGGCGTTTGTGGCCCATTTTAGCAATGGCGTTTAATAAATGTTGGTCGAGCTCAAGCGCTTCAAAAGACATGCGTGTTTCCAAATTACAATAGATAAAAAGTGACATTATAAAGCAAAGATTGCAATTGTGATAAGAATTGTTCAGATAGAGAAAATAATAGTGGTTTTTTAGGTGAGATAAACAGAAAACAGGTAAAATTAGTCATTATCCAAACCGATATCCGATAATAATAATTCGAGGAGGATAATGGAAAGCCTGTTATGTTTTTCTTATGCCCTTGGCATAATTACGCTAAGCAAACGCTGGCTTTAATAAATATCTTTATAGCGTTCATTGACAGCAATAATTTGCCCTTTGTGTTTACGAAATGCAGCCACAACCTGCGGATCAAAATGCAACCCCTCTTGATCATCAATAAACTGTAGCACCTCTTCAATTGGCCATGCTTTTTTATAACAACGATCATGTGCGAGTGCATCAAATACATCTGCAAGTGAAGCAATACGGCCGACTAAGTCAATCTCTTCACCTTTTAAACCATTTGGATAACCAGTACCATCCCATTTTTCATGATGCTGATAACTAATTAAAGCTGCATATTTTAAAATATCCTGGCTTGAATAGCGTACCAGTTCATAACCAATTTCGACATGAGACTGCATGATTTTCCACTCTTGCGCATCAAGTGCACCTGGTTTATGGAGAATATTGTCGGGTATGCCGATTTTACCAAGATCATGCAGTGGTGAAGCTGATTTTATTTTTTCTGACTCGGCAATGGTATAACCTAACTCAAGCGCTAGAATTCTGGATATTTCGGCAACACGGCGAATATGGTTGCCAGTTTCTTTTGATTTACGCTCGATCGCTTCACCTAATAGATAAACAATTTCACGTTGTCCCTCTTCAAGTTCATGACGAAGCTCTTCATTATCGAAGGATGTTTTGGTATTGGTAGCAAATAGTTCGAGTAACGCGATATCTTGACTTGAAAGTGGTAAAAAACCTTCAAAATAAAAAATAATACAACTGTTTGAACTGCTTTGCATATTCATAACAAATGCATTTGAGGTGTAAATATGGCGTTGTTCGGTAATACTTTGAGTTATTAATAATGATGCACTATCGGATAATTTATCAAAATCATTTAGCTCGGTTAGATGTGCAAAATCACCACGAGATTCGATCAGGTGGAAAACAGTTGGATTACAATAAATCCCGAGAGAAGAAAGTGCATATGACGGGGTGTGAGAACACTGTTCAACCAGTTTTGACAGATAGTTTATTGTTTCATCAATAAGAGTTTCATAAGTGATAGCATCAAAAAGTGCAGATGATGATTCAATAACTAATTCAAGGCCTTTTGTATTTTTATTTAGACTAATGATATTCTGGTATGAGCGGAGTGCGCTACACATCAGTGTATCGAGTTTTATGCCGCTTAGTTCCGTTTTGTTCTTGTAATCAGAAATATCATATTCGCGAATTATTTTTCTTTCAGGTGCCTGTCCTGGTTGACCTGTTCGCAACACGATACGGGTTGCTTTGTTGTTCAGCTCATCACGAATGGTTCTAATCAGTCGTAAACCCGCGTCATCGGTTTCCATTACGACATCGATTAATGCAACCGCAATATCGTCATGCTCTAAAAAAAGTTGCTCTGCTTCATATGCAGAATACGCACTTAAAAAGAGTAAAGGGGTATCGTCCCATTCGAAGTTTGAAAGAACTAATTTAGTGACGGCATGCACTTCTTTATCATCATCAACAATCAACACCTTCCATGGAGAAAGGTGTAAAGAAAGTGCTTCTTCAACATTCGTAATATCATCTTCTATAAAAAGAAGATCATCATCATTCATAAAAAGGTCTCGAGAAAGTTATATAAAAATAGGCATGAAATTTAAAATGCTGCATCATCTAGAAAATATCGCCTTCTGTAAGGACTGACGGATCATTATGGTCTTATTTTTAACATGTTATAGTGATATTTCACCTATTTTCTTGTAGTTTGTGATTAATTTCACGTATCAGATCCGTAGATTCGGAACTCTGTTTGAATTTTAGCCTGTTTATTTTGTACTGCCAGATTATTTTATGGCTTTATTGTCAAAGCGGATGACGGTATTTAAAATTAATTCCTTAGTTAATCTATTCTGGTCAAGTCCAACCGGACACCTGACTTTGTAAATTTTATAGTTAATCGGCGTTAAATCACCGAGTGTTGTATGAAGTCGTTCATAGTTGTAATAACGGATATATTCTTCAATATCCATCTTCATCGTTTCACGTGTTAAATGAACAATATTTAATAACCATTCATTCTTTAAACTGCCAAAAAATCGTTCTACAACAGCGTTATCTAAACAAGCGCCTACACTGCTCATTAAGGCCGTTATTTTATACTTGTTCAGCAATCGACTAAATCGCCCGCTAGTATATTGAGAGCCTCTATCACTATGAAACATTAACCCAGCTTTAGGTTGCCTGATGTTAATCGCCATTTGTAATGCACGTTCAACTAAATCAACCGTCATACGTGTCGAGATAGACCAGCCGACAACTCTGCGGGAGTATAAGTCCATGACAAGGGCTAAATACATCCAGCCTTGATAGGTTCTCAAATACGTTACATCACCCGCCCAAACTAAGTTTGCCTGCGGGGGATTGAACTGCTGGTTTAATCGGTTATCAGCAACGCTATCACTGTGTTTACGCTTTGTTGTTACCTTATAAGCTTGACGTTGTGTAACAACAAGTTTTAACTTACGCATGATACTACGAGTGCGATAATACCCCACATTAAAGCCTGCCCGTCTTAAGTTCTTGCACAACTGGCGAGAGCCTAAACTGCCACGACTACGTTTAAATAACTGTCGCGCTGTACGGTACATATTCAGCTCTTCTTCACTAATGGGTTTAGCTGGCCGTTCAAGCCAATCATAAAATGCACTACGACTCACTTGTAGTACATTACAAAGCAGTTTTATTGGATATTTAGAACGGCATGCGCGAATATATCGAAACTTTACTTCATTTCTTTTGCGAAGAAGGCACTGGCTTTTTTTAGTATTTCTTTCTCCATACGAAGCTGTTTAACTTCTTTGCGCAAGGCTAATAACTCAGACCGTTCATCAGATCCAGCTATAAAGCAGGCTAGTTGTGATACCTAAAGCCGAAGCTGCTTCCTGAACGCTATAACCTTGCTCACTGATTAACGCTAATGCTTCAGTTCTAAATTCACTGCTATCAGTTTTGTACTGACGTTCTGTATTCATGTTTACCTCGATAGTGGATAGTATTATCCAAAATTAAAGTGTCCCGTTCAATCAGACCAGAATAATCGGCTAGCTGTTTTGTTTATTAAACCGCCTTAGAAAATCATTGTTAAAAAAACACACCCCAAGCTAACCCGATCGTTAGTTATGCAGCCACCGGGTTTATGCTGCTTGATGGAGCTTTGGCTGATGATTGCGATAAATAATTAATAAAATTTAAGAGATCACGTTACTAGGGGCCGATTTCGTGAAAGAGTTAGGATAAAAGCAAGCCATAAAATAATTGAAGCTTGCAATATAAAGAGACTGCATTTTCAATTCCCTAATGGGAACTCCCTTATCTGTTTGTTCAACGTGTGAACAAGGTTTGCAAGAAATTACAAAGTTACAATTAATTCGCTGTGATTATTATCATAGCGAATTAATTGTGAGTTTCGTCATTTCAGAGTAGTGATACCGATCACAATAGAGCAACTGAATTTTAAAGAATGCATCAAAAAAGCTCATCGCAACGGCGCACCTATCCACAAGGTACTGTTTTAAGTGAGGTTGTTAAGGGTCTCTGCAGAAGTGTGATGCACAACTCCTTTTTGCTTTTTATGAGCTGCGGGTGATTGATAATTCGCGGTGCGAATGTAGTATCTGTTCCAAGCAGACGGATTCAGATTTACTTAGTCTGCCAAAATTAAAAAGAGATGCTTAGCTTCTTAATTTTGCTTATTAGTATCGGTCGCTTGATAAGTTCCGATGAAAATTTGAAAACGTTATTAAATTGAAACAGGCTTCATGGACATGGAAATATGGACAAATAGAAGCCACTAAACGCTATGTTTATTTAAAGGAATATTATTATGTTTAAAAAAACTCTTGTGGTAGCAGCTCTTACAACAGTTGCAATGGGCGCTAACGCATACGAAATTGGTCAAAACAATGACTATGCGGTAGAAGTTTACGGTGTCGCGGCTATCTCAGTTGTTTCTTACGATGCATTATCTGATAACGATGCAATGGACAACGCGCCAATCGTTGAAAATGAATCTCGTATCGGTTTTCGCGCAGGTAAAGCTATGACCGATTCAATCAATGTTTTTATGCAAGTTGAATCAGGTTGGGTTGGCAACTTTGGCGGACCGGGGGCATCAGGTTCATTAGGTGTGCGGGATACATTTATAGGTTTAGGTGGCGATTGGGGTAAAGTACGTGTTGGCCGCGTGTTAACACCAATGTATGAAATTATCGATTGGCCATATGCTAATCCTGGCCTTGGTGCTTCTTGGGACTGGGGTGGTGATGTAAAAGGTTACTATGATCGCCATTCAGATACTATCCGTTATGATTCAGCTGGATTAGGTAACTTTGCATTTGCAGCTGCTGTTGGCCGTGGTGAACGGGATGAAAGCGACTCTTACTATGGTGGTGGTTCTGCTCGTTACCGTTTGATGGATACGGTGACTTTCCACGGTGCCTTTGAGACAGCCAATAAAATGGGCGCTTCTGATACCGAAGCAGGGGCTGAAACATTCAGTTACCTAGTTGGTTTTGAAGCATCTCTTCCTGCTGGTTTTGGTGTTTCTGGTGCATATAAAAATGCATCTAGTACCGATAAAGTAACTGACAAAGAGCATACTCAAGGTTCTTACGCGTTAATCGCTCAATATTGGAATGGACCACTAGGTGTGAGAGTTGGTTATACTGCTAACTTAGAATCAGAGCTTGAAGGTGAGAAACAAGATGATGCGGATTCAATATCATCAATCCAAGTTATGGGGCTTATCAACGGTTTTGTACCTTATGTGCGTGTCGCTCATCGCGATGTTTATAATGGCGCTGATGAAGGTTCTAATTCTGACACTGAAATAGCAATGCGTGTTGGTCTTGAATACGGTTTCTAAAGAAGCATATTTTAAAATTTAACTGTAACGTCAGCTTTTGTTGGCGTTTTCTTATACGCTATAAAGTAAATAATTCCACTTATTGATTAAGAAGGCAGACTCTTATGTTTAATAAAAACTATTTAATGCTACTAGCTACTTTATTTTTAATATCGGCTTGTACAACAAACCCGAACGGTATCTCAAGTGAAGAGTTTGCAATGAGCGCAAATGTCGAGAGTGGTTACAAGCAAATAAGAATTACGGGAGAAAGAATTCACCCTGTAAATTTAACCACAAAAACAGAGCTATTAGTTTCCAAAGCTGAAGTTTATACGATTTTAAATGTTTCAACAGATAACCGAGATTCTCAATATTCAACCGTGGTCATGATGTTAAGTTTTATAGATAACTATATGTATTATGGTTTTGTGAATATTAACGGTGAAAAAACTAAAGTAAAAAAACGTAGTGAGTCGGTCAGACAATGTGCTGTCGCTTATACACATCT
>JABXKR010000085.1 GCA_013619145.1 Psychromonas sp.
TAGCTGAAGGCCAAAAAGTAGAATTCACTGTAAGCCAAGGTCAAAAAGGCCCGCAAGCAGACAATATCGTAGCTGTTTAATTTGCTGTGATATTTTAGCTCTGATACAGGGCTAAATTAATATAAAAAAATGGTAAACCTTTGCGGGTTTGCCATTTTTTTTGTTAATTTAAAAGTGAGGATAAAATCCTGCTATATTCTAACAACCAATATCCTTCTCATCCTAATTAAGCAAAATCAATTGTAATAAAGTCTCATGCAGTAAGGGCTTCCAGACGATTTTGAGTCAAGTGCTCTATTTCGCAAAGGGGTATATATGGACGCCCCGTTTATTGCAAGCAAAAAGCAAGGCGCGTTCCCATTGTCATTAGTTTCATATCACCTTGCTGTACAAGGCTTTTTGGATACTGATACAAGTTTAATAGGCAATCTCCCACAACACTCTTATTTCCTGCAGCAGGGCTTTTATTACGGGGTCATTAACTCTGTTTTTTGCAACAACGAAATACAACTGTATTTCGAAATCTAAATCTGAAAGTATGGTTATCTCTTTTTTATTGGCATAAATTTGTGCTTCTTCCTGCTCATAAAAACTTAACCCTAATCCACTTTTAACAAGTTCAAGCCTTGAGGTTTCATCATCACAGCTCATCACAGAAGTAATATTATCACCTATTTTGGACTTTAAGAAATCATCAAAGGGACAATGGAAACCCATTGTTATCCAGTCACATTGCCTGATTGTTTTATCTGTCAGATGAAAACTATAGGGCGCTATTGTGGTGATTTTCTGCAGTTTAATTTTAAGTGCGAATAAATCATTAGGGATATCACCGTAAACGTATCCTCCGTCCAACGCATCTTCTCTAATTGCCTCAATCGTTTTACCGGTTGCCATTGAAGATACCTGCAGCGTAACACCGGGAATATTTTCCCGCATATTTTCTGCCAGTCGGGTTATTTTTAACTGCTTAGGACTTTGATTAACTGCTAATTGGAAGGTGCCGATTATTTCATTTTGACTGCTTGCAGCTGCATTGACTAATTCCAAGGCGGAGTCGAGGGTGATTTGTGCTTTGCGCAGTAATATTTCCCCCTTATCAGTCAGTTTCATACCTTTACTGGAGCGAATAAACAGCTGGGTCTGCAACTCTTCTTCAAGTGCTTTTATATGTGCACTGATGGCGGGTGGTGTTGTAAATAACTGCTTGGCGGCTAAAGTTAAATTGCCGGTTTTTGCAACGACGACAAAGGAACGTAAATGATAAAATTCCATGACAACTCTTTTTATTGATACATCAAATTAATTTTTAATTATCAGACTTTGCACATAAAAGTGCATTCATTTTATCTTAATGAACAGTTCATAATCTATGAATTTATCATAAGCCGCCGCCGTTTTATATTAGCATCACCTGTACTGACTAGCAGTGAAAATATCAAATCCATTAATTTAAAGGAAAGTAAAATGGCTAATGAATCAAATGTACTTGCTTACCCTGCAGCTCAAAGTAACCAGGCGAACACATTTTTTAGTAACAAACTAGGCTATGAAACTGATTGCTCAGATGTTTATGCTGATATTAAAGATAACAACAATCACTTCGTCTTCTTAGATGTTCGCAGTGCAGAAGCCTTTGACAAAAGTCATGCCATCACTGCTGTAAATATGCCGCACAGTCAGATAAACGAACAAACATTTGCACAGTATGATAAAGATACTGTATTTGTGGTGTACTGCTGGGGGCCCGGCTGTAACGGCGCGACCAAAGCTGCTATGAAAATATCTGCTCTAGGATTTGCTGTCAAAGAGATGATAGGCGGTATTCACTATTGGGAAGATTTTGAACGTTACCCAGTTAACCGTCGTATGAGTGAAGCGCAAAGCTAACACTTTTGTACATATTTGCGGTTTTATAACAAAACCGCATTTACTGATCACCATAGATGAGTGGAAAAATAATGAATCAAAACATAAACATTCGTAAAAGCAGAGTTGATGATTCGTCTATTTTAGCAAGGCTGTTTAGGGAACATGCTTTATATGAGGGAGATGATCTACAGATCACACATCAATTTGAACAGTTAGAAAAAGGTACTCATCCAGCGGTCATTTTTGTCGTTGAGATCAACAACTCAGTGCAGGGGTATATGAGCCTGCTAAAACAATATTCAACCTGGGATATGGAAAGTTATCTCTATTTAGACTGCTTATTTGTAAGGCCTGAACTGCGGGGCTCCGGTGTCGGCAGAAAACTCATGAACACAGCTTCTGACTATGCAAAAGAATTAGGTCTCTCAGAGATTCAATGGCAGACACCCGTTGAAAATATTGACGCTATCGGTTTTTATAGAAAACTCGGTGCACAAGATAAAAATAAAAAACGTTTTTTCTGGGATATTTAAGTCATTATTTTTCCATGTGAGTGCTGAAAATATTTCTATCGTCTACATAGCCCTATAGCAGATTATTTACGAAACTGGTTAGTATAATAAATCGCAACAGCTCCTGTACGGAAGTTCACTTCCAAGCGAGGATAAATTTTACTGATCTGGTTTCCAAGTCGTATATGGGCATAAATCGCCTTCTGGTATTTTTCTTAGATATCTAAAAGTGTGGCAAAATTTACTTAAACACGAGTGTATGTTTACAGCTAGTTGGCTGTTTGTTTTTCAAACAACCCTTGACTTTCATTTAAGATTCTATAAAGTGCCCCTCAGCAAGAAAGAAAGCCTTTTGTTTACATTCTCCATTTCGTTGTTTTATTAATAATACCTCGCTCTGTAGTTTTTAAGTTCCAGTCTGTTTTTACG
>JABXKR010000188.1 GCA_013619145.1 Psychromonas sp.
CAGCAGCCAAAGTCTCTAAATCACCTTTAGCTAACTCTCCGCTTTCTATTTCTAAACAGTGGTTAGAACGTTTAGCCGATGAGCCGGGGAAAAAACGTCGCCTCGATCAACGTTCCCCCTTTCACCGTGATAAAGCGCGTGTCTTACATTCTGCCGCCTTTCGCCGTTTACAATCTAAAACACAAATTCACAATAATGGTTTAAGCGACTTTTACCGAACGCGTTTAACACACTCATTAGAGGTCTCGCAAATCGGAGCGGGTATTGTGGCACACTTAAAACTGGTACAGCCTGAATTTGAGTCTTTATTACCGGGTAATGATCTCATTGAAACTATCTGTTTAAGTCATGATATCGGCCACCCGCCATTTGGTCATGGCGGCGAAACGGCACTTAATTATATGATGATCAACCACGGCGGATTTGAAGGCAACGGACAAACGTTTCGTATTATCACACAACTTGAACCTTACACTGAATTTAACGGCATGAACCTGACTCGCCGTAGCCTGCTTGGGTTATTAAAATATCCTGTTTGTTTAAGCGAGGTTAGCGGGCCATATCCAACCGATATCAGTCGTAATTTCCGCCAGTTAAAAACCGAAGAGTGGATGCCAGGTAAAGGTATTTATGATCATGATGAAGAGTTATTGAATGCGGTACTGACCCCTTTATGTGTCTCTGACAAGCTGTTATTTAGAACCATGCGAGCGCAAAATTCAGATGATAAATCACACAAAAAATCACGTTATAAATCCTTTGATTGTTCGATTATGGAAATCGCTGATGATATCGCTTATGGCGTACATGATTTAGAAGATGCGATTGCCATGGGCATTATTAGCAAAAGTTTGTGGCAAGAGAAGGTAGCTACACAACTGGCTGAAATTCATGATTTTTGTTTAATTGACCAGTTAACAGAACTAACCAATAATCTCTTTTCAACACAACACTTTAAACGTAAAGATGCGATTGGTGCATTAGTTAATGCACTGATCACCTCCATTGAGATAAAAAAAGTCAATCAAGAATTCGTTGATCCACTACTTGCTTATAACGCCTATTTAGCACCAGAAATGTTTAAAGTATTGAAAATATTAAAACAGTTTGTGCTCCAATATGTGATTAAAAGCCCTGACCTGCAAATTTTAGAGTATCGCGGGCAACAGATAGTAATGGAGCTGTTTGAAGCTTATAACACAGGGCCTTTACGTTTTTTACCTGAGCCGATCAAACTGTTATGGAAAGCGCAAAATGGCGATCCGTCACGTGAACAACGGGTACTCGCTGATTATATTTCCAGCCTGACGGATAACCATGCCCTGCGTTTACATGCGAGTTTGTTCAGCAGTAATCAAACCGCCCCTATGATTGGTCAGCACGCGTTTTAACGGCATTACTGATATTGCGATGGGCTAATGAAAGTGGGTAATTTCGTTTTTCGCACAATAATTCCGCGCGTTTATTTATCGCAGTTTCTGTAACCGTTTTAGTAATAGTAAATTCTCGTGTGCCGAAAACGCTTTTATCCAAGCAGCCTAACTTAATCAGTTGCTCCGTAATAGCATCCGCTACAGTTAATACCGACGATGCTTTGACGATTTCGCAGCGCGCATAGCGGCTGCCAACAAATGAAACATCCGCAGCACGTAATGTCGGATCGCCACCGGGGATCTGCTGCGCACCAAATAACGGTTTTGCAGTTATTTGTGCCGATGCAAAACGAGGAATGTAGGGGGTTAAATGCGCAATTGCACTTTGGGTGCGCTCTCTTACCTCCTGCTTATTCCAGTTTTGTTCAATTTTATTGATAAAAGAGTCAGCTAATTGTGGCTGCGCGCTGTGCGCAGTGCTCGCCACTAAGCCATCTTTAAACAGAGTAATATTGTCAGTCATACCATGAAGTTGGAAGTAACCATCCGGATAAGGTGTAAATTGCGCCATGCCGTTTGGAGTGCCCCGCTCGCCATAAAAAACGACTTCCGGCCAAATACAATCACATGTCGCCCACCTGCAAACATAAGCCGCTTTAAATTCAACTAGACGCTGGCGTTTAAACCCCAACAAATCATCAATCTCACCGGTTCTAAAGCCAGCCGCATTAATCAGATAATCACACTGCAGTTGTTTGCCAACGCCCGCCTGCTGATAATCTATTAACCAGCCATTATTTGACTCACTAGCGTAAAGATTACTCACCAGACTGCCAGTCAGCAGCTGGCAGTTTCGATTTGACTCAAGGGAAAGTGACACGCTGGCGGCTAAGCGGAACAGGTTTAATCCATATTCCTGAACCATAATCAGTGGAAATTGCAGTGTATCCAAATCAACATTTTTAGCGACCGGGATCATCCATTGCGCCAATGTTTTTGGGGTTTTAACGGGATCTTGTAACGCTAACAGTTCAACCTCAGCTCGCTCAAACAGCTTGAAATAATCGCAACTCGCACCAAGCACTTCATTTAAGGGATCTTTTTCAATCAAAGCTTGATATTGTGCTTGCAGTTTTTTAAGGCGTGGTAATAACAATGCAGGAGAGCCATTATCATGTTTTGGCACAGCAACAACCGTTGGCCGATAATCGGCTGCATAAGGATATAAGCGTAAAAGGTCGATTGATTGTGCAAGCAGGGTCAGACATTGTTTATCTGAAATTTCGCGATATAAATTGCCCCCCGCATGCAGGTGACAAATAGGCGGACCATTAACCAGACTGGGCCCTTTTTCAAACAGTGAAACATCCAGCCCCAATTCACTTAAGTATAAAGCGACTGTTGCACCTGCAATACCGCCGCCAACAATCGCAACCTTAGTTTGCTTTGCGCTGTCGCTGTTTTTATCCACTTGCGTCACTTCAGCCATACCTTTTTAACCTATGTCAGGTAGTTAGGACTTAATGTTGCGACAATATCGGAAAAATCATCAAAAACCACTTCTGGCTTATGAAGTCCAATATCTTCACCGTAATTATAACCATAGCTTAAGCCGATGCTGTCCATTTGCGCAGCTTTGGCCGCTAAGATATCGTTTTTTGAATCACCAACCATCAGACACTGCGCAACACTTACATTAAGTTCCTGACAAACATGTAATAAAGGCAGTGCATCAGGTTTACGTTTAGCCAAACTATCGCCACCTAAGACCATTTCAAACAGGTCGTTAAGTTGTAATCCTTCCAATATTGGCGCAATAAATTCAAACGGTTTATTGGTTACTATCGCTAAACGATAACCCTGCGCTTTTAATATTTTCAAACAAGAACGTACACTCGGGTAGAGTTGCGTATTAATACACAGGTTATCTTTATAAAAACTTAAAAAGGTCTGTAATGATTGCTCAAATAAATTGGCATCAAGATTTTTATCTATCTCTGCTTTTCCAGACAAACTACGTTTCACCAAAACGCCTGCACCATTACCTACCCAGGAGCGAATAATATCTTCACTAAATGTCGGCCGCGCTAAGGTGGTTAACATATGGTTAACGGCGAATGCCAAGTCAGGCGCACTATCAATCAGCGTGCCGTCTAAATCAAATAAAATGAGTTCTTTATTACTGAATTTCAATTTCAAAACCTTGATGTGCATCAATTAAAGAAAGCCATTATGCCAGTAACAACTTAAAAATGCGCCTGATTTTCTAAAAAACAAACAGTCCATAATTCATTAATATAGCTGAAAACAGAGTGGAGTATAAAGCACAATAAAAGTTAAATGGGCTAATTAAATGGAGTGAATTAAATGGGGCCAGGTTAAATTTAAGAATGAATGTTAACCTGCCCATTATTTAGCAAACAGACTGAAAGCGCAGTCGCTGAAAAGGTGAAAGGTTGTTTTGTTTTTTTGCCCGGTTTAGGGTGATTACAAAGCTGCTGATGAAAAGCCCCCGCCAGTGAACTGCTTACCACATGGGAAGCAGAAAATTCCTTACTATTAACTAAAGCGACAGGAAAATGGGATTGCGGGGTTTTCATGTAAAGTTCCTTATTACAATTTTTATCAATATCACCTAACGTTGCCGGCTGAATGTCAGCGGCGGTGATATTTGTTGTCCTTAACGGCCGGTTTTATCTGTTCTTAGATAGTAACTAAAAAGAGACAGCCAACTCAGCCTGGCTATCTCTTTCATACGTTAATTAATCACTACTGGTATTCAAATACGCTGAAACTGCTGTTTACCCCGTTGCTCGCTGCAAACCACATAATGCCATCGGTACCGCGACCACCGCCATCAACAACCGTGGCAAAGCCCCGGTAATCACTGCCAACGTGATCACAGGTATCTCCCCACCCAGGATGCTCAACATCAAAATCAAGCAGGTAAAAATTACTTTCTGTATCTGGGATGGTTTTAATGCCGTTAGCGTAAGTACAACGATAAGTACCAGTAGGCCCCCCCCTAAATTCGTCACTATCGACATCCGCCCTTAAACCGAAAATCTGCCCACTACTCACGGTATTGGTAGACCCTATCCATGTATTATAAGGCGACTCAGCCACAAATCGTGCTATGGTCGCACCACGCTCAAACAGCGCATTGTAGGTCAGATCAATAGTGCCACTGCCGTAACCTGTGCCGCTTAACACTAAACTGACCGTGGTTTGATTAACGATAGTGCCTATGGCATCCACTGTTTGACTGTTCACCCCCTCTTTATAGATATCGACCGTGGCGCTGAAACTGTCTCCATTATAACTTTGAATATTCCCCTCATAGAGCACGTTTTCCGCTTCATTAAACAGCATAAAATGCTCATTGTGGATCATCCCTTTTACATCCGCTAAATTATTAGTGCCATCATTGACACTGCCTGTCCCTTCAAATATACCGCTCGGCTCTGCTGTGCGGGTGGTGATTGCAAAAGTATCATCGACGCTGCCGACCGTTAGAGTAACTTCTGTCAGTTGATTAAGCATATCCGCCGAAGTTGCTCTGACGGTAATGGTTTGCCCGGCAACGACCGTAGTCTCGGCACTGCTGTACGCACCGCCATCAATTGAGTATTCACCGTCAGCAACAGTGACAGCTACCGCGCTGTTGATCCCTGTTACTGTAATAGAAGCAGATTCAACCAGTGTATTTAAAAACGCATCGTTTTTTTCTGTGAAGGTAAATAGATTTGGCAGTATATCGGCCTGCACCACAACAGAGCGTGTGATGTTAGTGGTGTGACCCGCCAAATCGGTTGCCGTGTAAGTAACGGTATAGGTATCGGGGGCCGTTTCGACTTCACCGCTAATGACCACAGCAACTGTGCCATCAACATTGTCTATCGCGCTTGCGCCCTGCTCGCTGTAACTTTCGCTGTTAATTAAGGTAACAGTTGCAGCACCATTAAGTGTGATGCTAGGACCGGCTAAATCAGCAACATTAACTGTGCGCATTACGCTGCTTGTATTACCTGCAACATCGGTTGCCGTGTAGGTAATAATATAGCTGTTGAGCATATCAATATTCACACCACCGCTAGTGGTCACAGTCACGCTGCTATCAAGATTATCAGTCGCGGCTGCACCTAAATCGGTATAAACATCACCATAGTTATGGTTAATCGTGCTCTCGCCTTCTAATTTAATGACAGGCGGTGTCACATCAACAACATTCACCGTACGAAACAGACTGCTTTGATTACCTGCGGCATCTATTGCTGTGTAGGTAATGGTGTAGCTGTTAACCGCATTGATATTAACGCTTCCCGTTGTTATCACGCTGACAACACCATCCAAAGAGTCGGTCGCAGTTGCGCCTGCATCAGTATAAATATCGCCTGCATTATGGGTAATAACACTGTCGCCGTTAAAGGTGATAACAGGGGATGTATGGTCATCGACATCGACATCGACAATACGCTGCACGCTGAGTTGATTACCCGTGGAATCCTTTGCTGTATAGGTCAGGGTATAACGGCCAACGGCATTGACATCGACACTGCCCGTCGTTACCACGCTGACGCTTCCGTCAATATTATCGGTCGCTGTTGCGCCTGCATCAGAATAAATCTCCCCCGCCTTGTGAGAAACAAGACTGCCGCCGTTAAGGGTAATAACAGGTGCCGTGGTATCTGGAACGACCTCACTGCCGCCGCCTCCGCCACCACATGCCGTTAAGCTGCTTAGGGATAATAACAGTAGTGCGTTTAGCGGAGAAAATGCGCCCTTGCCAACAGCAGATAAAGTGCTCGCCGATTTGTGGAGGTTACGCTGCCGATGGCGTTGCGTAGCGCCAAAACTAAGAAGCTGAGCTAAAGATAGCAATTTCATAAAACATCCCTGTGCAAATAAATGTAAATGTTAGGTAAAAGAACAGACAAAAAGAGTCAAATTTTTGCACGTGAATCCAACACACTTGAAACTATATTGACAATATAAAGACAATAAATCATCAACTCAGAAGTAACAAAACATTATTCGGCTTTTGTAATAGCAAGACACAAAACGAATTGATCCGTTTTATTGCTGGTGAGGTTTTAACTGCGCAATATCACAGGCGCGACTGAAGTAGCACTTCCGAAAACAGTTCACAAGAATTTCGAGCAAGAGCAGGATTTAAAGCTAAGACTGGAAACAAACAGTCCATAATTCATTAAGGTAAGTGAAAACCGAGTGGTATAAAGCATATTGGTTTTTAAGCTCCGCTAATGAAAGCGATAAATTTTCCTGATGCAAAAAGTAGTAGTGATTGATTAACTGCGCTTGTAAATCCGGACTGAACGCATTGATACAACAACAAGCAGCTAAATCGTAAGCAGCACAAGCAAGCACCGCATACTCCCAATCTAAAATTTTAATTTGCTGATTTTCAGCCTTAAGCACATTACTGAATGACAAATCGCCGTGGCATAAAATATCACGGGCGCAGCTTTTATCTAAGTGCATTGCCAGCTGTAAAAAACGCTGAAATTTAGCCTCATCTATCGGACTTTTTATCTGCCTTTTTAATAACTGCAATTCAAAGGCTAGCCGCTGAGGCTGGGCATGCAAGGCGGGTAATTGGTGGATAATTTGCAGTTGTGCGGCTAACAGTTCGATGCTGTGATAATCAACACAGGCGTTATCGAAAATTTGCCCTTTTATATATTCCTGTAATTTATATTTATCACAACAGGCAAGCACCTTAGGACTTATTCCCCTATCACTTGCCAATTTTTGAACTGCTAATTCACGCTTTCTAGCTTGCAGATCTCGCGCTTTAAGATTCAAGCGCTTGAAAACAGTTTGCTGGGCGTTTTCTGCGGTTAACAAAAAAACCTGATTAGTCAGAGCATGAGCAAATTGTTGTACATTTACTATTTGACCAATATGCAACTCTTCGAGCCAAATTAATTCATCACGGCTTAATTGAGACAACTGTTTAACCTCAGTTCGGGATTATGAAAGCGCAATACTTCTTAATATCATGGAGTGAAATTTTTATAACCTACAGTGTTGATCGTTTTGTGCAGTTCAAGGCAAATCAGCGTAGCTATTGCTAGCTGATTTAACGCAGCAATGCGCGAAAATAGCGGCACTGTATCGATTTGCTTATCCCTAGTTGTGGTTATTTGACCAACCAGGGGGTAATGCGCGCAACTTTAAACTCAACGAGCTTATCAATATCTGCGCTCTCTAACATCTTATTGGTAATTAGCAGATCGCCATTTTCAGCGACACTAATTTGCTTATCTAAACGGCTTAACTGTACATCTGTTAACGGCTCAGCTAACTGCAGACGCACACCTGAAAAAGCTGGTAAAAAGTATTTACCTACCATACCCGCATTCTTTTTTAACACACCTTCAAGTTGCTCACTGATTAAAGCTAAGCGAGCCAATGATAAGTTATCCAGTTCAGACTCTTTAGCCATTAGGGTCACTTGCAGATCACATTGATAATCCGCTTGTCCAGCTAGCAGTTCCACTTCAATCATAGCCCCATCTTTACGATGCTGATCTGAAAAAAAGGGTAATAAACGCCCCTCTTGTGCAAATTTGATCTGCTCTCGATTTTGATCTACAACGATTTCGGCTTGCTTAATTAAACATGCAGAGCCGCTATTTTTATCAACTAGATAAAAAGCGGTGGTGACATGCTCATATTGCAGTTTGTATAAGGTTTTCATGTAACCAAAAAACAGTGAATAATTTAATTTCAAAGGTGATGCAAAAACACTATTTGCACTCAAGGATAAAATTAATAATAGAGAAAAACGTCCCATTATAAGACCCTGTCAGCTAGCAGATTAAGCTTCAAATTCATCACTCGGCGTATCATCATGATCATAGACTTCCGTCGCAACAAAACCCACAGCACAAAGACCCTGTTAACTAGCAGATTAAGCTTCAAATTCATCACTCGGCGTATCATCATGATCAGATACTTCCGTCGCAACAACACCCACACCACAAATTTGACGATATACAATCCCCATCAGATTAAAATAGAATGGAATAAAGATAAACATACCTAAACCGGACGGTATAATTGCAATCACAAACAACAAAGCTAATAAAATAAACAGAATGGTAAATTGTGCTAAGTTTCTATGCACCAGTTTAAATGACAGTTTTAATGCCATTTGTGGTGACACCTTTTTCTCGGCAATTAACGGGTAAACCAGACTAAATGCCATATTCAGATATAACAACATCACAACAGATAACTTAAGGCCCAAATCTCCCATGGTTTGCGTTAAAACAACACTGATCACATTGGTAATTAAGCTGATAATCATGGTCGCCAGTGACAGCTTTAAGATAATATTAAAGTAATTAAACAGATGGATTGACTTGGTTTTTAAACCAATGGAATGATTAACCCCCATCATTTGCAAACCGGTTAAAAGCGGCGGTGCAATTACCAAGGTAATAATATAATTGACCAGCATTTTCCCTGTTTCATTCAAAGCAGATGATGCTTCTAACATAAGGCTGTAACTGGCAGCTAAAATAATAATGGTAAACAGACAAGCGACAACAAGCGCTAAATAATGCCTTCTTGTAATGACAAAAGCATCCTTAAAAAGTGATTTAAAATCAAGTTGGTAACCTTCGGTCAGTGATTTTTTTATATCACCGCCTAATACAAAATGTTTTTTGTTCATAACAAGCTAATGGCCTTGAAAAGTGGTGCGTTATTTTTAATAAGAGCAAACCATTGTAGGCAGTTCCATTAGCTTTTCAAGTTTATTAAGAGGTTATAATTTATGAAATAAAAATTGCAATCAATTGAGGTATGCAGCGGATAAGAGAATACTAATCATTAAAAGTTTTTATTGACGCTGATTTCATAAAAAAAATAAACAAGTATACTTAGAGATAAGCCTGTATTTTAGAATCGTGTTAATCATTGATTAAGGGGAGCTAAGATGTTTAAAAAATTAATTTATCTGCTCTGCTATTGCCTACTGTTCGTCTCAATACCGTCCTCATTCGCCACTGCCAATCAATCCGACAGATTTAATATCATTGTTTCCTATAATGTTAAATCTGATTATTTGCGCTTTTTAGATGGCCGGGATCCCCTTTCTATCAGTGATTTTTCTGCACCTAACAGTAGCCGGGATGTTGTTGAAATAATTTTACTGCAGCAAGCTCTGCATTTAGGTGGTAATAAAAAGCCTTATCGCATAATTGAAAGTAAGTCTTCTTATGTAACCATCGAGCGCCTGCACAAGGGCAGTGCTTTATTAACTGGTACCTCAGTGTGGAAATCCATGTTTGTTGTACAAGATGATCTCGATTTTTCATCGCCAGTTATTAATGATGGTCAATTTGAAGTGGGGATATATACACAACAAACTAATGAAAAAATGCTTACGGTTGAAAACCTGCAACAACTTCAGGCACGCAGTGCTGTATCAAATAGGATATGGACAGTTGATTGGTTAACCTTACAAGCGTTAAAAATTAACAAAGTTTGGCATACCGATAAGTGGTTATCTATGGTTAGGATGGTCAATAATAAACACGCTGATTTTTTGCTTTCCCCTTTTCAGTCAAACGCAGATCTGTCTTTAAATATTGATGGCATAAAACTCGTTACAGTGCCTAATATTAAAGTCGCTTTATATGGTACCCGCCATTTTGCAGTTTCAAAGAAAGCGAAAGGTTCCAAGCTTATTTTACAGCAATTAAATGATGGTATTATGCAGTTGCAGGCGAACGGTATTATCGAGAAAGCCTATCGACAAGCCGGTTTTTTCAATGAGCAGGTAGAAAACTGGCAGCGTTTAAATTAAGAACACTAAGTATGCATAGTAAGAGCCCGATAAAAACAGCTCGGACTTCAGTATGCATTAACAGAGGCTTATCTCGAATTAAGCTTATAATCCCTTTTTATATTGGACATTCGTCGAGCAAGCAATTACTTGTTTAAGCGCCGCATCAGAATCAGCAATTTCATTGACAAGATCTTCAAAAAGTCCAATCATTCGAGTTTTATCCTGCGCGATTTTACTGGTCGCGCCAATTTCAGTTAAATCAATAAAGAAGCTATCAAACATGCCCGGCAAGTCGTTGACAATATCGGTATTTAAAAATGGCTCATTGCTATAGATACTCGGGTAACCGCCCTTTTGTTTATCAATTGAAAAAGATACACCTTTGAGATTGATAATGGATGCAGACTTTTTACACTTTTGCATACATCTATCATCAATAGTTAGTTTTTTGCAGCCTACTGTTTGTTGGAAGAAACATTGCCTGCTAGTCATCAGTAAAATTGGATGATAGATACTGTAAAACAGTTTGAAATCATCTGGACGAACGATATTTTTTATCTGATTTCGATTAATTTCATTGGAAATAAATGAACCGCAACAATTAAACTCTTCCTTGATACTTAACAGGCTAAAAGAGTTAGTTATATTAAGGTAGGGTCCTGCTATCCAGTTAATGCCGTTTTCATAAGCCTGATAAGCGATGCCGGTATTATTGGTCACAATCAGTTTCGGCTGCACCTGTTTCAGAAATTCCACGGCGGCCAGATAGTCATCGCCGATTAAAATAGAGGGGAACCATGGGATTAATTTATCGTTGTTTAAAAACAGCTCAACAAGCTTAGAACATCCCTTTTTAAAACTATCAGGCAATTTATAATAGATATCGACTGATTTTAAATCACCAAGACTCACATCCTGTTCAGATGAGATCAACACTGCAAGACGCGCTTTAGTCTCGTTTTTAGCAGGTTTACTTAAAACTGGAACTGCAACAGGATCAATAAGATCAATTGAGCCATTAAGCAGAAAAGCAATTCTGTTTTTAATACTTGTTAGCTCTTTAAAAGGGATACAAAGGGAGCTTTGCAGATTATCTAAAACGAGATTTTCAATAACATATTCAGAATTATTTAAACTCTTAAAGCGCTTTTCTATCGCACTAGCATTAATCGTCGCTTTGTCAGCCTTAATAAGAGGGCTTTCTGAAAGCACTACAAAATCACTCTCCGGAGTTGTTAGCGATACTTTTAACGGTTGATTAAGCTTACCTGAAATATCTATTACTAAAGGTACTTTAGCGATACTTAGGTCTTTAATTTTATCTTCAACAGTTTTAACCATTGCAGCTTTTTCATCATAGAGCGCTTGTTTAGCTTGTTGAATTTTTTCAGCGCCAGCCCCTGCATATTTTTGCTCAATATGTTTAAGCGTATTATCACGAGGATTATCAATAAACATCAGTTTATTAATATCCCCCTTTAAAAATGCATTGGAAAAATCTCGGTTAAATACTTTGTAAAGATCAGAGTTATCATTCAATAATTTACCGTTATCAGAGAAACTCTGCAGCTGTTTTCGCCAGCTATTAACCACGCTATAAACATAACTGGGCCCTTTTATTCTTCCTTCAATCTTTAATGAGTCTACGCCCGCATCAGAGAGCGCGGGTAAGTCAAAAAATGCAGAATTATCTTTAAGATTAAGGGGATAATCTTTACCTGATGCTGTAGTTTCATATTTATCACGGCAAGGCTGGCTGCATCTGCCGCGATTTCCAGAATTTCCGCCATCTACTGAGCTGATATAACAAAGCCCGGAAAAACCGATACAGTATGAGCCGTGAACAAATACTTCTGATAATATATTGTTTTTATGCCCAAGTGCAGTTAACGATTTTATCTCATGAATATTTAACTCTCTGGACAGATTAACGCGGGAAACACCCAGTTTATTTAAAAATAAAATCTGCCCTTCATTATGTGTTGTTACCTGAGTCGATGCATGTATATCAAGCGTTTTAAAGTGTTTAGATAACAGATAAAAGAGGCCTAAATCCTGAACAATCACAGCATCAATCTTTGTATTGACCAGTTTATTAAGTAATCGTATCAGCGCCGGAATTTCATTTTCCAATATAATAATATTAAGCGTTAGAAAAACCTGGCAACTGTTTTTATGGGCAAGCTTTATAACCCCGTTTAATTGTTCAAAGCTTAGATTTGCGGCACGGTTTCTGGCATTAAAACTATCCAAACCACAATAGACAGCATCCGCTCCAGCCACAATGGCAGCTTTTATGGAATCAATATCTCCACCCGGTGCTAATAATTCAAATTGTTGTTTCATGACCTAAGAACCCACTTTTATATTTTGTTTTTTCAAGGGACGGATTTTACCTGACTCCTTTATTAGCTGTCTAGGTAATTGGGGTTTTAGGGCTTTTCCTGTCCAGCTAAGTTATGCTGATTAAGATTTGCGCAAATGGAATTTTCATTACTGACATCACTGTTTTTTTCCATTAAGATGCGCGCAACAGAATGTTTAGCCATGCTAAATATTTGTTCCGATGAAGACTGCAGGAGAGTGGCTTTTATCTTAGGTTAATCACCTTGATAAAAATAGCCCGCCGAAGAAGTAAATCTTTCAGGTGCTTTCTATTCATTTTGAATAGCTCTGGACAGTAATGTCCAGATGAACGAAGCGAGGACTGTAGTTGGAGGAACCTCTGGAGAGAGCCGTTAGCTCGGCCGCCGAAGGAGCAAGCCCTAAATCTTTAGGGTGAAACTCTCAGGCAAAAGGACAGAGGAGTGGAAAGCTACATAAACTAATGCACCATCATATGCTTAGCTATAGTCTATAGAAATTTTTCTATGGATCTATTGCCCTTTCCCTCTTCTCCTTAAATATTATTCTTATTAAGGGGAAATCATGAATAACTTTCAATCTTTATTACAAACCATCGACAATTTTGTCTGGGGACCACCACTTCTGATCCTACTCGTAGGAACAGGTGCTTATTTTACTTTTCGCTTAGGATTACTGCAGTTTCGTCACCTGCCGACCGCACTTAAAATGGTCTTCAGTAAAGACAAATCCGGCAACGGTGATATTTCCAGCTTTGCTGCCTTATGTACCGCCCTTTCGGCAACTATCGGAACGGGTAACATTATTGGTGTCGCCACAGCAATTAAACTAGGTGGCCCCGGTGCTCTATTTTGGATGTGGCTGGCGGCTGTATTTGGCATGGCGACTAAATATGCAGAGTGTCTGTTAGCGGTGAAATATCGCAAAGTAGATGCAAAAGGGCAAATGGTCGGCGGGCCAATGTATTACCTGCAATATGGGGTAGGCTCTAAAGGGCTGGCGGTTATGTTTGCCGTATCTGCACTCGGCGTAGCCTGCTTTGGTATCGGTACATTCCCGCAAGTAAATGCAATCTTGGATGCTTCTGAAATTTCTTTTGGTGTTTCACGAGAAATTTCAACGACACTGCTTACTTTTCTGGTTGCTGTTGTAACTCTTGGCGGAATCAAATCCATTGCCAAAGTGGCAGGAAAAGTGGTTCCAACTATGGCGCTATTTTATATCTTAGCCTGCCTAAGTGTGCTTATTAGCAATGCACAACATTTAGGTAGTGCCCTGGAACTTGTGATCACCTCAGCCTTCACATCAACGGCAGCTTCTGGTGGTTTCTTAGGTGCAGGCATGATGCTCGCCATTCAATCAGGTATCGCACGTGGCGTATTTTCTAATGAGTCAGGTTTGGGAAGCGCGCCAATGGCAGCCGCTGCAGCCAAAACCGATTCGTGCGTAAAGCAGGGGCTTATCTCTATGACAGGCACCTTCTTTGATACTATTATTATCTGTACCATGACTGGCCTGGCGCTTATCCTAACTGGTGCTTGGCAAACAGATTTGGCAGGTGCGCAAATGACTACTCACGCTTTTGCGGTTGGTCTGAACTCTGAAAGCATTGGTCCACTACTTGTTTCTATTGGCTTAATTTTCTTCGCCTTTACAACAATTCTAGGCTGGAACTATTACGGTGAACGTTGTGTGGTGTACCTTTTTGGTACAAAAGGTGTACTGCCTTACAAATTCATTTTTGTCGCACTGGTGGCCTCAGGCGCATTTTTGCATCTGGATATGATCTGGATTATCGCTGATATCGTTAATGGTTTAATGGCCGTTCCCAACTTAATCGGCTTAATCGCTTTGCGTCATATTGTTATTGCAGAAACCAAACGATACTTTGCTGTCGATCTTGGCGTTAGCGACGATAGTGAACTGCAGCCACAAAGCTAAGCTTTAAAAAACAGAAAGCTAAAATACAAAGCCTTTGCTCCTAAATATAATTAGAAGCAAAGGCTTTTTAAATATTGATAGCGGCTTTATCAGTTAGCCATTCTCATCTCGATTTGCAACCGCGTCCATTTTTTTCTTAAAAAGCTCTCTCTGTTTTCTGTTCTGTGGATTTTTCAATAGTTGCAGGTAATCATCAAGATCAGCTTTAAGGCTCTGGTGGACAGCATTACGGTTGATAACTTCACGCCCGTCAACTCTCTTATATAGCTCGCCAATCGACCATACCTGTGCAGAACTC
>JABXKR010000191.1 GCA_013619145.1 Psychromonas sp.
GTCATGCTGATGTCATATTTCGCGGTGGTATAGCGGTTGTTGAGATAGCGAAGAAAATTGAAAACATCACCGATCCGCACTCTACTCGTTGATACCTCAATCGCATCAGCCCCAAGCGAGATAATATTTATCCCTTTCTGGCCGCTATCAAGATAAGTAGAAAATCCATCCATTTCACTAGCTATCCCACGCAAGCCATTCAAATTAAAATAAGATTCAAAGGACTCATTGTGTTTACGATAAATATATTCATAAAATTGGCAGATGGCTGTCATGTGACGGCGTTGAGTTGATGGTGCTCGCTTAGATAGTTTGAATGCAGAATAGATAATCGCGTACTGCGGCGTTAGACCGGTAGCCTGATCTAATAATGTCCAGCAGCGCTGGTCATTATATTGTGATTGATAGCTAATCAAATGATACTGCATTGATCAATCCCATATAATTAATATGAATAAAACATAGGTTCCTACATCTGTTTTGTCAATTAAAATAAGAAGGAACCTTGTTTTTCATGAACTAAAAACGGGGTTCCTCTCCTTTTGCATTACCAGGTTCAATTGATAATCCGGAAGCTTGCGGATGCCATCAACTGATTCAACAAGGGGCAAAACTGGTCGTTAATACAGAAGATATTTGCAATGAATTTAGTCATTTATCGCTTACCAAGCCAGTAATTAATAAAGCAGAACATAGCCAGAAAACAGCAAGCCACCCTTTATTGGCACATATTGATTTTCATATCACCACACTTGAGCAGCTACTCAAGCGTAGTGGTTTAGATCTGCTTAGCTTACAAAATCAGTTAATAGAATTGGAGATAACTGGTAGTATTACAGCTACTGCACAAGGTTACATTAAGTTAAAAGGCTAAATATGCTTATAAATAACCATCTATCTCTTTGAAAGTTAAAAGGCTAAATATGTTCGAAGTAATCATATATCTCTTTGAAAGTTACATGCAAATTGATCAAACCATTGAGATCGACGCGCAAGAGATCACCGATGAATTATTGGAAGAGGGATTTCAAAAAAATGATATCTCCAAGGCCCTCGCTTGGCTTGATAATCTCGCGAGCCTGCACCAGCAAAATCCACAAAGCAGAACACAATTAGCTAAAGTAACGTCACACCGAATTTATAGTTCAATTGAACAAGATCGTTTAGCCAGTGATTGTCAGGGTTATATCTCGTACTTGGAGCAAGCTGACATATTAAACACTCACACCCGCGAAATTGTGATCGATTGTGCCATGTCATTGGATATCACCGCATTACAACTCCATGATCTTAAATGGTTAATCTTAATGGTGCTATTTAACGATCCAAATAGTAGTGATGCTTTTTTACAGCTTGAATCTATGCTGCTTGATTTTGAAGACGGGCTAATTCATTAATATGACCAAAAGCTCACAAGGTTTACATACGGATCAGCCCCCACAACATGAGATCTGTCCTGAATGTGGCTCCCTCTTGCATATTCGCAATGGTAAACAAGGTGCTTTTTTGGGCTGCTCAAACTACCCGGAATGTACTTATTTACGACCTTTACATGAAAAAAGCGAAATAAAAAAAGTGCTTACAGGCACAAGCTGTCCTCTGTGTGAAGAAGAGTTAGTTTTAAAACAGGGCCGTTATGGTTTGTTTATCGGCTGCAGTGCTTATCCTGATTGCTTACATACCGCGCAACTTTCAGAAAAAACAGAAAAAAAAGAAAAACAGAGCGAAGTCCCCTGTCCATTATGTAAAAAAGGTCTACTAATTAAACGCCAGTCTCGTTATGGAAAAACCTTTTATGCCTGCGATAACTACCCAAGCTGTAAATACGTAGTCAACGACAAACCCGTTAATGAATTCTGTCCAGACTGCCACTGGCCAATCCTGGTTGAACGGAAAACGGCCAGTGCACTTCGCATAATATGTCCAAAAAAAGGGTGTGGTTACCGCAGTAAGCCTATATAATCGTCATCTCTTTTACCTATTTGCTATTTTTTAGCCGATTAATTCTGTGAGGAAACCACTATGACCAAACCATTTGTTGCCATTCTAATGGGATCAGATTCAGACCTGCCGGTAATGCAGAGTACTATTGATGTACTGAAATCATTTGATATCACTTTTGAAGTTAAAGTTACTTCCGCACACCGTACGCCTGCGGCAACTCATTCTTACGTCACAGACGCGGAAGCACGCGGCTGTAAAATATTTATCTGCGCAGCCGGTCTTGCTGCTCACCTGGCAGGCGCAGTTGCGGGTATAACAACTCGTCCAATTATCGGTGTTCCAGTTGACTGCGGTCCTTTGCAGGGTAAAGACGCCCTTCTTTCTACGGTAATGATGCCGGCAGGTGTACCTGTGGCAACTGTTGCCATCGGCAAAGCTGGAGCAAAAAATGCGGCTTACCTGGCAGCGCAAATTCTTGCTGTTGCAGACGATACTTTAGCGCAGCGTGTTGCCGATGATCGCGCCGAAAATGCCAAAGCTGTATTAGCCAAAGATGCAGCATTACAAGTTAAATTAGCAAGCCTGTAATCGCCTCTGTCAATGAATGATATTGATCTTTCTAACGCCCTGAATGTTTTACAAACTCAGGGCGTTATTGCTTATCCTACTGAATCTGTTTTTGGTCTTGGTTGCGATCCTGATTGTGATAACGCCATTAAAAATATCCTAGAAATCAAGCAGCGACCAGCTCACAAAGGTCTGATTTTAATTGCAGCCAATATCGAGCAATTAGAAAATTATGCCGATTTTTCTTCATTAAACATAAAACAGCTAGCAGCAATAAAAAATAGTTGGCCGGGGCCTTTTACTTGGGTCGTAGCCGCTAAAAAAAATCTTTCCAAGCTGATCAGTGGCGATTTTGACAGCGTTGCGGTAAGAGTAAGCGCACACCCGCTTGTTCAGCAATTGTGTTTAGAGTTCGGCAAACCGATCATCTCCACTAGCGCAAATTTATCTGGATTAGCGCCCTGCACGAATAGCCGGCAAGTTGCTGATATGTTTTTAAATCACCCCCTGTTAGAGACAATTATTGATGCGCCTGTTTCTGGATTATCAGCGCCATCGCAAATTTATGATGCAGCCTCTGGAAAACGCTTACGTTAATTCCCCTGGCTAAATTCGCTGTTTTGTAAAATGTTGATAAGTGATAGATTAGCCTTACAAATACTTCCCTTTTATTTTGGAGCTTTTATGGATCAGTACGCTGTTTTTGGCAACCCGATTAAACACAGCAAGTCGCCGTTTATTCATACACTATTTGCAAAGCAAACGGCACAAAAGATGGTTTATAAAGCGATAGAAGCACCCATTGATAATTTTGAAAGCACCTTAAACACGTTTTTTGCAGGACAGGGTAAAGGTTGTAATATTACCGTTCCATTTAAAGAGCAGGCTTTTAAATATGCACAGCAACTTACTGAACGAGCCACATTAGCAGGCGCAGTGAATACCCTGAAATTAACCGATGACGGTGTCATTATTGGTGATAATACCGATGGTGCAGGTTTGGTTTTAGATCTTAAAAACAATCATGTGCCACTTAAAAATGCGCGCATCTTATTATTGGGAGCAGGAGGCGCTGCGCGTGGTGTATGCGGTCCTTTACTCGCGGAAAAACCACAACAGTTAGTCATTGCTAACCGCACTTTTTCAAAGGCACAAACATTAGCGGGTATTTTTGACCAATCTGGTGATATTACTGCCTGCGAATTTGCTAAATTATCGGGCGATTTTGATCTTATTATTAATTCAACATCAGCCAGTTTAAGCGGCCAGGTACCAGCTATCAGCCCTAATTTAGTACGTCCAGAAACTGCAATTTACGATATGATGTATAGCGCACAAGCAACCGCTTTTAATGCCTGGGCAAAACAGCAGGGTGCTAGACTCATTATCGACGGGCTCGGTATGCTGGTAGGTCAGGCAGCGGAAAGTTTTGCAATTTGGCGAGCTATAAAGCCAGGTGCAAAACAAGTTTTAAATGAATTACGCCATAATTTAGCGGACTAAATTAGCAAGAGGAAATAATAATGCAGTCTCATCGTGTCAATGAACTACTTGAACTATTAAAACCTTACTGGTTAAAAAACAAAGAATTAAGCTTAATGGAACTGTTAGCGCAGCTGTCTAAAGAGTCCGGGTTTGATAAACCGCTTGAGCAACTCAGTGATGAAGTGATTATTTACCATCTGAAAATGGATCAAACTGCAAAGGGCGAAATGATCCCGGGTATTGCAAAAGATTGCGAAAATGACTTTCAGGCAGCTTTATTAAAAGCGCGAGGTTTGACCTAGACTATCTGCAATAAAAAGCCATTACTTATACCCAAACTACTTCAAGATGCAGAAATCAACATCTTCAGGTAGCTTGGCTATATAATAACTGACGGCTTCTAAGTAAAAATATAAAAAGGATATTTATGGTTTTTTTATTGAAACGTAACACCTTATTGTTAATAACAATCTTACTTAGCCTAACGGCATGTAGTGACTCATCTACACCGGCAGACAATGTTGATAATCTCGATCATATTTATACCTACCTGAGACAAGATAGACCTGAACCACAGCTTGATCCTGCAGCTTGTGTGAATAACTCACAAGCCTGTACCGTCCAACAACTGCCTTTTATCGCCATCAGTTATCCTGAAACTCAAATCGCAGAGATTATGTCGCGCGTGGTAGTGTCACATGACTGGATGGGGGCTCGTTTTCAATCACTATTAACACGCTTACCGACAGAGATAATAACGTTAATGGGCTCGGTAACAGCAATTGTCATTGCCGATAATATTCGTCCCTCCTTTTACTGGACAGGCACCGGGGCGATTTACCTTGATCCCGCTAATTTATGGTTAACTAATGATGAAAAAAACACTATCCGACAAGGTGGTGATTTCCGAGATGATTTTGGTAATGAATTAGCCTATGAGTTTTTCCACCGTTTTATAAAAGATGGCCAGTATGCATATTTTTATTACCCATTAGATGGTACACAGGAACGTGATATTGAAGATATTATCGTGCCAATGGCAAGTTTATTATTCCATGAATTAGCGCATGCTAATGATTTTATGGCTCGGCAATTAATGCCATCACTTGATCCAACCCAAACTACCAGCTCTGAACTTAACCGCCTTGCGGCGCAACGCCTCAATATCGACCTTTCGCTAACTTATCCTCTTAATAATCAGGTGCTTTTTGATCATGCCGATATTATTTACCAAGGCAAACAAGCAACTGAACAACAAAAGCTAGATAATGCGGCTTATCTTGGCGGACTAATGCAGGAAGAGGGGGCAAACCACCTCTATGCGTATTCACATAAAGCTGAAGATGTCGCGATGCTGTTTCAGGCAAGCATGCTCAAAAAAACATTAGATATCGATATGGACAGCGCCTTTGTTATAAAACCTCAAGGCAATGATCTCAACTGTGCTGACTACCTTGTCAGTTGGGGTCAACGTAACCGGATCGCTGAGCAGTTAACTAAACCGCGAGCGCGTTTTGTCAGCCAAAGATTATTACCTAATAGTGATTTTAACGATTTTTTTGATAATTTAGAAAGTGAGCAAACTTTTCCAGCATTAATTGACTGGTGCGATACCAGCTTAGCGGTAACAAACAAAATGTTATTTAAAAACAACACAAAAATTATCAGACAAAGTCATCAGCATGGTTTAACGATTCGCTAAATACAACGCCATCTATCTGGAGGCTATAGCTGCACAAATAATAATTTACAATTTTAAAACCATTTTGCGCAATAGCTTTACTTTTATTTAACATCTTTACTTTATAATGTCGCCAAACAGCTTTAGTTTAATAATTTCAGGTAATTGGCGATGAATCAACGCATTAAAATAAAAGAGATAAAAAGCACGCATAAAGAGAGTGCAGATCGTTTTAACCCAGGCAAGCGAATTTATGTGCGTGCAGCTTATGGCTTTTTCCAAAAGTTACGCCGTTATACTGGCTGGGGACTGATTTTGTTGTTTCTGGCATTACCCATGATACGCTGGAATGGCAACCAGGCTGTGTTGTTTGATTTTACAAAACAGCAGTTTCATATCTTTAATATGACCCTGTTTCCACAGGACTTAACCCTGCTCGCCTGGTTCTTTATTATTGCAGCCTTTGCACTGTTCTTTTTTACCACTTACCTCGGGCGAATATGGTGTGGTTATACCTGCCCGCAAACCGTTTGGACATTTATTTTCATCTGGTTTGAAGAACGTTTTGAAGGGCCGGCAAATAAACGCAGACGCCTTGATCAGATGCCTTGGGATTTTAATAAAATCTGGCGAAAAACCGCCAAACATACGGGCTGGTTAGTGGTCTCTTTATTTACTGGTTTAGCTTTTTGCTCCTATTTTGTACCCGTTGAGCAGTTATATGCTGACTTTTTCACACTTAATAGCAGCTCTCTTATTTTGCTGAGCGTTTTTATTTTCACCTTCTCAACTTACGCAAATGCGGGCTGGATGCGTTCAATTTTTTGTATTCATATGTGCCCTTACTCGCGCTTTCAATCAGCCATGTTTGATAAACACACCTACAGTGTTGGTTACGATACAAAAAGAGGTGAAAAGCGAGGGCCTAGACGCCGCAAAGTCGATCCGAAAGAACTTGGTTTAGGCGACTGTGTTGACTGTGATCTTTGTGTACAAGTTTGCCCTACAGGTATCGATATTCGCGATGGATTACAGTATGAATGTATTAACTGCGGGGCTTGTGTGGATGCTTGTAACGAGACCATGGATAAAATGGGTTATGCGCGAGGGTTAATTTCATACACATCAGAGCAACAACTTGAAGGCAAAGAAACCAATTTATTACGCCCTAAAATCATTGGTTATGGTCTTATGTTAGCCATAATGGTCGCTATGTTTGTTATCAATATACTCAATTTAAGCAGTGCTGAAATGGAAATTGTTAGAGATAGAGCCGCGTTATATCGAGAAAACAGTGAAGGATTAATTGAAAATACCTACACGCTGAAAATTCTCAATAAAACAATTACAACACAAACCTATAACCTCTCTTTTTCCGGCCTACAAGATGCGCAGTTAATTGGTCCTAAACAGATAATTATTAAGTCAGGAGAAATATTAACGCAACCGATTGCGATTGCTGTAGACCCTTATGATATAAAAGAGAAGAAACGAATAATCACTATTATATTAACCAGTACAAGCGGTGATGTTGAAGAAATTAAACAAGATACTCCTTTCTTTTTAGGTTTATAATCCCACAATAAGTTAGCAATCACCTCCTATTAAGGCGCTATTATTAGCGCCTTACCTTTTAAGGTCAATTATGACAGATGCAAATTTTAGTTATTTATCTCTTACTCCGGAAATCCAACTTGACGCATTAGCAAGTATCGGAATTTATCCGCAAAGTGGCTTAATCGCGCTCAACTCTTATGAAAATCGTGTTTGTTTATTTACAGATGAAAATCAAATTCGTTACGTGGTGAAGTTTTATCGCCCGCAGCGTTGGAGTGAAGCGCAATTACAAGAAGATCATCAATTTAGCTTAGAGTTACACCAGCAAGGCTGTCATTTAGCAGCTCCCGTTGAAATTAACAATCAGACCCTATTTCAATTTAATGGTTACTATTTTGCGTTATTTAACAGTTTATCGGCACGCACCATGGAACTTGATAATATTGATCAACTCTTTGAAGTGGGCTGTGCTTTAGGCAAGATACATCGTATTGGCGCACAAGGCACATTTAAAGATAGAGAAGAGTTAAATGTGCAGATAATGCTGTCTAACCCGATCCAGGCGTTGCAAACAAGCGAGCTGATACCTGAGTTTATTCGCGAGCCATTATTTGCAACATTAAATACTATCGAGCAACAAGTGAGCCAGCAATTAACCAGGCACAAGAGTAAAATAATACGCTTACATGGGGATTGTCATGCCAGCAATATTTTAATTAACGGTGATCACCCCTATTTTGTGGATTTTGATGATTGTAAAATGGGCCCCGCAATTCAAGATTTATGGATGTTATTAAGTGGCAATCGCCAAGAAAAACAACTGCAACTGTCGATGTTATTAGAAGGATACCAAGAAGAGTACGAATTTGACTCACAAGAATTGGCCTTGATTGAACCGCTGCGTAGTATGCGCATTATTAATTATGTGAACTGGATCAATAAGCGATGGTCAGATCCTGCATTTCCGATGAACTTTCCATGGTTTACAACTGACCAATACTGGCAAGAGTTGTTACAATCGCTACAGCAGCAAATAACGGCACTCAAAGAAGCACCGCTTTCTTTGCAACCTAGCTATTAATTTAGCTGGCAATAAAAAATAACGACATAATTACAAAAATACTACTAATTTAATAAAGGAACATACAATGAAAAAGGTTTTTGCGCTTTTCTTGGGTTTAATACTACTTCCACTCACGGCACAAGCTGTTGAATACAAAGAAGGCACTCACTACCAAGTGGTTAAGCAAACTGCGACAGCAACACCTGAAGTGATGGAGTTTTTCTCTTTTTACTGCCCGCATTGTTTCAAATTCGAACCATTAATCGCCACCCTTAAAGATAACTTAGGTGACGATGTAAAAATTAAAAAGAACCACGTTAATTTCATAGGCAAGGAGATGGGCCCTCTACTTACACGTGCTTATGCAGCTGCTGAAATATTACAAGTTGAAGATAAAGTAGCAAACATTATCTTTGACCAAATCCATACGCAGAAGAAAGCGATTAATGGTGAAAAAGATATCCTGGCAATATTTGAAAAAGCTGGTGTTTCTCAAAAAGAAGCAAAAAGTGCATTAGCAAGCTTCCCTGTTAGTGGTTTAGCATCACAAATGAAACGTGATACAGAAACATTTCAAATTCGTGGTGTACCAGCGCTTATTGTTAATGGTAAATACAAAGTAAATACAGGATCGGTAAACAGCACAGAAGAGTTTATCGCTTTAGTTGATTTTCTGTCTAAAAAGAAAGATTAAATCACAATAAGCAATTAAATCTGTTTTATTAAAGGTCACAGAGGTGGCCTTTTTTGTGCCTGATCGTTTTTATGGCATAATAACAAGACCAATTTGAAAACGAATAACCATTCCAAAATCAATGCGCCCAGAGCGGGAACAGCACAGCAACTCTGTGTAGGAACGTAATTAATCAATTTGGCATAACTTATAGATCAAGGGAGCATTATCGTTGAAAACCGTGTTTAACAATGCAGCGCAAATAAAATCTGTTTTACGTGATCTGCACAATCAAAAAGAATCAAGAAAAGCACAGATAGTTGCAATTAGCGGCATTGAAGGTGGTGGTAAACGAGCTTTAACGGAAAAAATTGCTGCAGCTTTAAAACTCGAAGGCGTATCTGTTGCAATTGTCCATACTGATGATTGGGAAGCAGCTGAAAGCGTACGCTTTAACGTTATGAGCAGCCCTGAAGAGTATTACCTGAATGCTTATCGTTTTGATGAAATGGTTGAACAGTTAATTTTGCCCCTGAAACTGTTCGGCAGCATTAAAACATCTGTCACACTTGATGATGTAATGAACCCTCGTACCGTTGAATATGATTTTAACAATATTGATATCATTCTTATCGAGGGCGTTTACCTGCTGCAAGAAGCCTATTTAGATCTTTATGATTACACTTGCTGGGTTGAGAGTGATTATGATGCTGCTTTTGCACGCTTAGCTGGGCAAACTAATATCGAACAATCTCAAGAAGCGCTGGTAAATCTATTTGAGCTATTAATAAAACCTGCCGGTCAATATCATATTTATACGGATGACCCTCAAGGGCATGCCAAGTCGATTTATATCGAACAAGAAACAGATGAAAATGAAGACAAAAAAGCCCAACAATCAGCATAATATCCATAGTGCCTATATGCACTTTGAGCGCCAGCAATGGGCAGAGTTACGCGATAATGTGCAATTAACGCTTTCCGAAGAAGATCTGCAACAACTGCAAGGCATCAACGAATCACTTTCACTCCAAGAAGTGATTGATATTTACCTGCCACTTTCCCGTTTACTTAATTTGTATGTAAAAGCACAGCAATATCGGCATACTGTACGTGATAAATTCTTAAATAGTAAAAATGAGCATGTACCTTATATTATTGGTATTGCAGGCAGTGTTGCGGTCGGGAAAAGTACCAGCGCGCGTATTTTACAAGCTTTATTATCACGCTGGCCAGAACATCCCAAAGTTGCATTGGTGACCACTGATGGTTTTTTACGTTCCAATCAAGACTTGGTTGCACGTAATCTAATGCACAAAAAAGGCTTTCCTGAGAGTTTTGATATCAAGGCGCTGGTTGAGTTCGTTGCATCCATAAAGTCAGGTAAAGAGCTTGTTTCCGCGCCGATTTATTCACATTTAACTTACGATATATTGCCAGACGAAAAGTTAAACGTCGAAAAACCAGATATTGTTATTTTAGAAGGGTTGAATGTATTACAAAGTGCAATTAATTATCCCGACCATCCTCACCGTGTTTTTGTCTCTGACTTTGTTGATTTCTCAATTTTTGTTGATGCCGATACCGACCTGCTTAAACAATGGTATGTGCAACGTTTTTTAAAATTCAGAGCGGGTGCATTTACCGATCCAAAAGCTTATTTTCACAGCTATTCACAAATGTCTGAAAATAAAGCGATTAAAATAGCGGGAAAAATTTGGGATGAAATTAATGGCGTGAATTTAGAAGAGAATATTCGCCCAACACGGGATCGCGCTAATTTGATACTGAAAAAAGCCGCTAATCATCAAGTATCGAGTGTTAAGTTACGTAAATAACAAAAACGCTTTAATCAGTACAAACAAAAAAGGCACTCAAATGAGTGCCTTTTTTATTACTGAAATCGAAACTTAAAGAATAATATCTTTTAAGTTTGGATCTTTACGATCCAGGTAATGTGTTGAATGAATACGACGTACGGTACGTGAGTTACCACGTACCAGTAATGTTTCAGTTGTTGCTAAACGGCCGTTTACTGCCACACCTTCAACTAGGTCACCTTTAGTGATACCGGTCGCAGAGAAGATAATATTGTCATTTTTTACTAAGTCTTCAAGTTTTAATACTTTATTAACTTCAATACCAGCCGCTTCACAGCGAGCCACTTCTTCTTCGCCAATACGAATGTTTTCTTCTGTAGGCTCTTTAACCATAGGGCGAGGAATTAATCGAGCTTGCATATTACCATCTAATGCTCGTACAACTGCAGCTGAAATAACACCTTCTGGTGCACCGCCGATACAGTAAAGCACATCAACTTGGCTATCTGGCACACAAGCAAGTACCGCGATCGCCACATCACCATCAGGAATGGCAAATACACGCACACCTAATCCTTGCATCTCTTTGATAACACGGTCATGACGTGGTTTTGCTAATGTAGCAACCGTTAGCTCTGTTAGCGGTTTACCTAATGCAAAAGCCACTGCTTTTAAGTTTTGCTCTAAAGAGCGCTCCAAGTCGATTGCATCTTTAGCATTTGGACCAACGATTAGTTTTTCCATGTACATATCAGGCGCACGTAAAAAACAGCCTTTTTCGCCAACGGCTAACACAGCCAGAGCATTTGACTGCCCCATTGCTGTCATTCGCGTACCTTCAATCGGATCAACTGCGATATCTACCGCATCACCGCCTGTTTTTGTTCCTACATGTTCACCGATATACAGCATCGGCGCTTCATCTATTTCACCTTCACCGATAACGATTTCACCATCAATATCAATCTGATTAAAAATCAAGCGCATCGCTTCCACTGCTGCACCATCAGCAGTATTTTTATCACCTCGACCTAACCATTTATAACCAGCTAATGCAGCTGACTCTGTAACTCTAGAAAATTCAATTGCTAATTCGCGTCTCATTTATTGAGCTCCCAATGCTAAATATTGTTTTACAAGTAAACCTATTGAATATTCAGCTGATTTACTTATTTATTAAAATTCTGTGCTAACTCTACGCCTCGATTATAGAAGCTATAAAGTAACAATTCTTTGTTTTTACATCATTTTTATTACTTTAGCGTTACCGTTTTAACGGCTTCTCTAAATTTGACCATTGCTTGTTTAATTTGTTCGTTGCTAATATTTAATGCCGGTGCAAAACGAATAACATTTGCCCCCGCCACTAGCACTAATAAACCTTGCTCGGCACTTGCCAAGAAAAAATCTTTAGCTCGATCTTGATACTGTTCACTTAATGCAGCGCCTAATAACAAACCAGCACCACGCAACTCTTTAAATACTGAAAACTCATTATTAATTTCAGTTAATAAATCACGGAATAAAATCTCTTTATCTTTTACACCTTGTAACATCTCAGGAGTATTGATTAGATCAAAAGCTTTATTGGCAACCGCACAAGCCAGAGGATTACCACCAAAGGTTGTACCATGGGTACCAACCGTTAAGCTATTTGCAAACTTAGTTAAGGTTAACATAGCCGCAATGGGAAAACCTGCGCCTAATGATTTTGCAGATGTTAGCACATCAGGTGTAACACCTAACCCCATGTAAGCAAATAATTCACCGGTACGCCCCATACCTGTTTGTACTTCATCAAAAATCATTAATGCATTATGCTTATCACATAAAGCACGCACACCTTGTGCAAATTCTTTGTCAATTGCTAAAACACCACCCTCACCCTGTAATGGCTCTAAAATAACCGCACAGGTTTTATCGGAAATGGCCTTTTCTAATGCGCTCAAATCATTATATTCAAGGTGTGTAATATCAGCCGGTTTTGGCCCAAAACCATCCGAGTAAGTTGCTTGCCCACCCGCAGTGACGGTGAAAAAAGTGCGGCCATGAAACCCCTGGTAAAAAGCAATAATTTCAGTTTTATCTTTTGCATAATTATCAAAAGCAAAACGACGCGCCAGTTTTAATGCCGCTTCATTTGCTTCGGCACCCGAGTTGGCAAAAAAGACCTTTTCAGCAAAGGTATTATGCACTAATTTTTGCGCCAACATTAACGCCGGTTCATTGGTATAGATATTACTAACATGCCATAATTTTTTAGCTTGTTCAGTCAATGCATCAACTAGTTCGGGATGAGCATGACCAAGGGCATTTACTGCGATGCCGCCTGTTAAGTCTATATATTCATTATCTGCCTGATCCCAAACACGAGAGCCTTCACCACGCACAGGGATCATATTTAAAGGCGCGTAGTTTGGCACCATCACTTGATCAAAAAGCGGACGAGTAATTTGTGTGTCTGACATAAGAAAATCCTTTAACTATGTAAAATAAAAACAGATAGACGAAAAACTGGAGTTGCTAATATACGCGCTTATTTTTTGAAACCAAGACCCTGCATAAGAAAATTATTCAACAATTTTAAACCTTGTTCCGACATTATGCTTTCAGGGTGAAATTGTACCCCCTCTACCGGCAGTGTTTTATGACGGATCGCCATAATCTCATCACTTTCAATAACAGTTGCTGAAACATCAAAACAGTCAGGTAATGTTGTCGGCTCAATCACCAGGCTATGGTAGCGCGTAATATCTAAGGGGTTATTTAAACCCGTAAAAACACCTTTGCCATCATGCACGATAAGAGAGTTTTTACCATGCATCACTTTATCTGCGCGCACCACTTGTGCACCAAAGACTTGACCGATACTTTGATGCCCCAAACAAACACCCAGCAAAGGAATTTGTCCGGCAAAACGTTCAATCGCCGCCAAAGAAATACCCGCTTCATTTGGTGTGCAGGGACCGGGGGAGATAACTAAATAATCGGGATTTAAATCAGCAATCTCCTGTAAACTGATTTGATCATTTCTTTTTACGATAACCTCTTGTTTTAGCTCACCAAAATATTGAACTAAGTTGTATGTAAAAGAGTCGTAATTATCGATCATCAAAAGCATGAATGGTCTAACCTATTTATAAGTTGCAAACTATTATTTTAACATCAGCAAACAGCCTAAACTAATTATTTTATTCGGAGTTCACATGAACAAAACAAAAGTACTCATTATTGGCTCTTCGGGTTTAATTGGCTCTGCATTAGTGCCATTTTTGCAAGCACAAGGTTTTGAGGTTGGGCGCCTACTTCGCAAACCACAAGAGTTACACCCTTATTGGGATATAAAACAACGATATTTACATCTAAAAACATTTAATACTCCCGATGTGATTATTAATTTAGCCGGTGAAAATATCGCAAACGCACGCTGGACAAAGCAGAAGAAACGGCAATTAGTAGAAAGTAGAATTTCATCAACTAAATTACTTGTTGAACACTTTCAAAATGTTTCTCCACCACCAAAGCTGTTCATCAATGCCTCTGCCATCGGATTTTATGGTGATAGGGAGCAACAGCAATTAGATGAAAGCAGCACTGTAGGTAATGATTTTGTTAGCCAATTGGCTTTGCAATGGGAGCAAGCTAGCCAAGGGATTAAAAATATTGCTACCAGGCTAGTAAACTTACGCACAGGAGTTGTCATTAGTAAAGATGGTGGCGCTTTAACTAAAATGCTACCTAAAACAACTAAAACGCCCAAGTTTACTGCCCCTGCCTGAGTTTTTGGTTAAATTATTGTTTGCAGAAATGGGCAAAGAGTTATTACTCTCAAGTACAGATGTAATACCTAAAAAGTTAATTGATGCGGGTTTTGAGTTTGAATATGCAAAACTAGAAAAGAGTCTTTTGAAGCAGTTAGGTTAGTTTTTTTATTGATAACATATTAAAAAACAGGCAAAGGAAAGGGCAGCCGAAGCTGCCCTAAGTTTAGTCACTCTATCTAAATCCGTGATAGTTGATGCTCCCTGCTGTACATCCGTTTGACTAATGCCCATCCAGGCGTCCACTTCCCAATCCTTTGGGTACATCCTTTTATACATCCATATCAGATAAACGATCCTGTTTATCAATCATCTCCCGTTCCTTAGGAGGTGTCCATCTTTTGTCATCCTGACCTAATAATAACAATCCTAGTTATTATTAACCTTCAATCCTAGAAGGTGTTCCTTAACTACATCCTGTAGCTTGTTCCTTTATCATCCTGATATATAAAACAATCCTGTTTTATAATCTCTCATCCTAAGAGTGTCCTTGCGTCTTCCTGACTAGATAAATAATCCTTATTTACCTTTAACAACATCCTGTTGTTATCCTTGCATCGATCATTGATTGTTTTACATCCTGTAAAACACTCTCCGTCCTTGCGAAATAGATAATACGTGTTTATAAAGTTAAATATGACAAAAAAGAACAATAAGTTTCCATACCAAGAATATCAACAAATAATATTCACCCATAATTCAACAAGTTACAGGAAATGAGAGTTATTAACACTCTAAATTCAGCGGTTAATAGGAACAATATCCCTAATCAACAATGGTCGATCTCTTACAAGATAAATTTGTAGCAAAAAAATCCCAGCAATTAGCTGGGATTTCCTTTTCAAATCATACTGTAAAGTGTGATCTAGAAGTCGTAACAGCAGCAAAAGTAGTTGCTAAGCTTGGTTGCTGATTAATTAGAAGTTATAACGTAAACCTACTAATAACTCATCTTCTTTACCTTCTAAATTATCTAATTTGTAAGAAGCATAAGTACGGATAGACTTATTAAAGCGGTATTGTGCTTCAAAAGCAAAGAAGTCTTCAGTATCGGCAGTAACACCAGAAACTTCTTCTTCAGCCATACCCACGATAGCAATTAAACGTAACTCTTTAGTTACTTTGTATTGTGCTGCAACTTCTAAAGAGGTGAATTCAGTACTCGCATCAACATCACCGCCAGCGTAAGTAGCAGCTACGTATAGGCTGTTAAGAGTGTAAGCAGCACCTAATGTTGCTTGGTTAGCTTGTTCTGCATCAGAGTAAGATGCACCAAGATCTAAACCAAAGTCAAAAGAGTACACAGCAGAGATAGCAAATGAATCAGCATCTTTTTCATCTTGAGCGAGGTAGTCAGTCTGTACTGTTAATGCATCAGCAAAAGTGCCAGAGTATAGAAAAGTATTACTTTGTTTATCAGAAGCTGAATCGATGTATTGTTGCTGACCAGAGTGCTCAGAAGCGATATCAGAGAAATCAGAAACTTGTACGTTAGCGGTATCTTGTTTACCGTAAGAGAAATTACCGATTTGAGTACCTAAACCAACAAACAGGTAACGGTTTTTTAAGTAATAACCATCATCTTTATCTGCTTTATCTTTTGCGTTTGCTGTGATTTCATATTCCATAAAACCAAAACCAGTTAAGTTCTCTGAAATTTGAGTTTCGCCTGCAAAATTAATACGTGCGCGGCTTTTATCTTCCATAGTACCTTCAACTGAATCGCTGAATAGACCACGAACCTCAACACGTCCACCTACTTTCAATGTTGTACCATCTTTATCATAAACAGTCGCTGCACCCGCTGTTGCTGAAATCAAACTAGTCACGATTACTGTTGCTAATAATGTTTTTTTCATAGTTCTTCCGTATTTATTTAAAGGTTATTATTAAATTTTAAGTTTTATCAGCTCTATGGCTGTTTACGAAATGAAGCTTAACTTCGTTCTGTGACATAATTGTGACAAATATAAAGTAACGGCTAATAAATAGCCGATGGCTTATTTCAATAAATGGAATCTTAATGGTAATCATTATCAATTACAACGGAGGTACAAAAAAAACCGTGAATTAACGGCTTTTTTTAAGAGGGGAGTTAGAAGCTATTATCTATTTACCAATACAAAAACTCGAAAATATTCGCCCTAAAAGATCATCTGAGCTGAACTCTCCGGTGATTTCACTAAGGTATTGCTGTGTTAAACGCAACTCTTCAGCTAACAGTTCACCAGCTTTGAACTCTTCAAGCTGAATTTTACCTTCAAGTAGATGCGCTTGAGCATTATCGATCGCCTCTAAGTGGCGACGGCGTGCCATAAACCCGCCTTCGCTATTACCTTGATAACCCATAATATCTTTCAGGTGCTCTTTTAATGCATCCACACCTAAGCCCGTTTTAGCTGAAATACGATACACTGGGTGTTGATGATCTTCAGTTACAGATAAAGACTCGCCAGTTAAATCCGCTTTATTGCGAACAACGGTTAAGCCGATATCTTTAGGCAGCTTATCAATAAAATCAGGCCAAATATCATGCGGGTTTTCTGCGTCTGTTGTTGTTGCATCAAGCATAAATAGAACACGATCGGCACTGTTAATTTCTGACCAGGCTCGTTCGATACCTATTTTTTCAACTTCATCAGCACCTTCACGTAAACCGGCTGTATCGATAATATGTAAAGGCATACCATCAATATGGATATGCTCCCGCATCACGTCACGCGTGGTACCTGCAATATCAGTAACAATTGCACGCTCAATACCTACAAGGTTATTTAATAAACTCGACTTACCCGCATTTGGACGCCCGGCGATCACCACTTTCATACCTTCACGTAAAATAGCGCCTTGCTTGGCTTGTTTTTGTACCGCGTCTAAATTATCAATAATTTTGTATAAATCAGTGGCAATTTTGCCATCACTTAAAAAATCGACCTCCTCTTCAGGAAAATCAATGGATGCTTCGACATAAATACGTAAATGAATCAAGCTTTCAACTAAATGATAAATTTTCTCTGAGAATTCACCCTGCAGTGAGTTCAACGCACTTTTAGCAGCTTGCTCTGAAGTGGCTTCAATAAGATCGGCAATCGCTTCAGCTTGTGCTAAATCGAGCTTATCATTCATAAATGCACGTTCTGAAAACTCTCCAGGATTGGCACTGCGGATATTTTTGAAGCTTAAAATAGCTTTGATAAGCATATCCATCACCACAGGTCCACCATGACCTTGAAGCTCCAAGACATCTTCACCTGTAAAGGAGTTAGGCGCTTTAAACAGCAGTGCAATACCTTGATCAAGTACCTCTTGATGTTGATCTTTAAAAGGTAAGTATTCGGCATAGCGTACTTTCGGCACTTTGCCTAAAATCGCTTGAGCAACCGTTTCGGCATCAGGCCCGGAAACGCGAATAATACCCACGCCTCCTCGTCCAGGTGCCGTCGCTTGAGCAACAA
>JABXKR010000105.1 GCA_013619145.1 Psychromonas sp.
GGGCGATGGGAGCCGGGTGGTTCGCTCTTCCCGAGGGGAGGCGCTGGTAAAGCTATTGGAGCGGGATCGCATCCAGCTTCTGGCTTATGGCAAGCCGGTGGCGCGCTGGTATATTCACAATGCCGGACTGGATAATGCAAACTTCGAGGTGGTCTATGAACTCGACGAAGCGGATCTCTATTACGCCTTCAGCCGCGACGTTGACGACGCCCTGGTCGAGAAGCTACAAAAAGCGATCGATCGGATCAAGTCATTGCCGGGAGTGTTCGGCAAGACCCTGTATGACGATATTCTGCTGGATTACCTTTAAACCGACAACCAGATGATCTTTGCCTGTGATTGGGCGACAATACGGGCACACCAATCGTTAGGAATATAAATGATAAACCTTTTAATCTTCTAGCGATTTATCACGGCGCACTGGGTGTCCAATAATTTCTACCGATTAGAAATTGGAAAACGGCCTTAAATCGCTTTATGATTGCGTTTGAAGACCGTCTTAAAGACTAGGTTTAAAAACCACAGTTACACAGAATTATTTACAGTGTCACAAATTATGCAGTTGTATTGATAATCGAATCCCTTTCTTCTAGACCAAACTCTTCCATAACTTGAGAATAGATAGCCTGCCTATCCTGATCGCTGAGATTAGCTTGATCGCTGGACGCAAGCTTTTCTTCTAAGAGTTCCCCCAAATAACTTACCATCGAACTAATTTCTACAGAGCTTTGAGCTGGCAGAGGAGGTGGAGCTGGTCTGCCTCTTTCGCCTTCATTATTAACTAAATCACCAATAGTTTGTGCATCAAAACCAAGTTCAGACATAGCATCTCCAAGACCTGCACCCGGCTTAATTCCTCCTTCAGAAAATGTTTCCACTATGCTTAAAGCATCTGCTTCAGTTAAATTTTCAGGATCAAACTCAGCTAAAGTATCTGATATTAATGTCTGCTGTTCTGCGCTTAATGCTTGTTCCGAACGTGATGGCGGTATAGACAAAGATGAATTGATTGAGTTAATCATATTAATTCCTTTAGGGGGCAAGGTGGCTTGTGATCCTGATACTC
The DNA here is from genome assembly GCA_013619145.1 of Psychromonas sp. Lineage (GTDB taxonomy): Bacteria > Pseudomonadota > Gammaproteobacteria > Enterobacterales > Psychromonadaceae > Psychromonas. Next base: position 1,067 of record JABXKR010000105.1, read on the forward strand.
TTGATTGCTGAGCACATCATCACTGTCTGTATCTATATCTGCAAAAACCGTCTGATGATCACCATGAGGCAACTCTTGTAAAGAAAACTCATCAAAATCAATTTCTCCGTCAGCATTGGCGTCTATCGAGGTAAAACTTGGGCGAGGAGGTTTTTTACCCTTAGCTTGCTGATTGTCTTGTGCATAAACTTAGCTAGAAAGGACTAAGCTCATAGTTATGGCAATCATTACATTGGAATGAATACTCATACCTTTCTCCTGTAGTTCTAAACATTCACCGTAAGATTAACAACAGAAATTGCAAACAATATGCAAGAAATGAGGAAGGTGGTAATTAATAAAAAATAAAAGCTCTAATGTATTAATGGGTAGTGTTCAAAAATCTGTGTCATTTCAGTAAAATCTACTAAAACAGAAATGACACATGACTAATGAAATATTTACAGGGTTATTTATTGTAAAACCAGACGGTAACCTGCACCGTAAACTGATTGAATAAAATCTTTACCCTGACTGATATCGGTCAATTTTCTTCGCAGCTTTTTGATGTGACTGTCAATGGTTCTATTATTAACGATACGATGGTCAGAATACATATTCTGCATAAGCTGCTCGCGCGTAAATATACGACCAGGTAGACCGACTATACGATCCTGTTACCACTATAGAATCATTTATAGACGGTTTTGAATACGCCCCATTATTTGCATCTGATTATCAAAATAACTTCGGCACGTTATACACCTCAGTATACAACCCACAGCTAAAAGCAATGGAGTTCCGCTGGAACTACCATGCTCGAATGTATCAATCATTTGCAGTATTTGTCGAACAGGGAATTGGGGTTAGATACGAGCTTGCTTTCTATTTCAGCTCACTTAGAGATGAAGCTGAACGCTTTTTATGTAACTCCATAACAATGCCCTGCTTCCAGTTTTCGGGAAATAATGTTATTTGTATCATTTCATGCAGTGACAGATAAACGATTAAAATCGATAGCCATGAGCACCAAACATCGCACCGACCAGCGTAATAATACTTATCGTTAGCAATACAATATGCATAAGATGTAATTTTCTAAACGTCTTTGCACTGTTTGCTAATGCTTGTTTTCTAAACCAATCATGTAAAAACCAGGGTTCCAATACAAACAGTACCAAGGTAAACAACAGCCAAACAATGACCATCAAGTGCATCCACCAAAATTCCCAAAGTAAAAATCGATACCAGATCTGCATCACGTCAATCAGATAGATACCCGAGATAAAGGTTAATAATGTGGTAATTCGCGCTTGAATGGCAAATTTGCCTTCAAGTTTTTCAAACAGCGCCAAGCGGTTATTGATATCAGGAATCTGTTTTAAAGAGGGGATTAAAATTGTGCTAACAAACGCGACGCCACCAATCCAAAATACAACGGCAAAAATATGCACTGCACGCGCAAAAATATAGCTGTTAACACTGTCCATAAACATCCTTGCTGGGAAATAAAAGCAATATCTTAGCATTATACTCAAGTATTGTTTATTGGTCTTGTTAGTTATACCAATTCCACTAATTAGATGATCTATTTAGGCGCAGGAAAAATGGATGAAAGCAAGGCATTTATTGCAGTAACTAGTTGTTCTAATTGCAAAATAAATAACGAAGTTAGCATTCATTTTAACAAGCGTAAATGAAT
>JABXKR010000118.1 GCA_013619145.1 Psychromonas sp.
CATAGAACCTTTACTATCCACATTAAGGCACTTGTTGAATGGCATATAAATGCGCAGGGAATACGGGATATTGTGTATGTCAATTTTTATTGTAGTCAATGAAAATAACAATTGGCTGTAATAAATTTTAAAAAATAGATAGATTTCTATTGTGAATACATAAATAAAAAAACGTCACTAAATTCCATTTGGCAATTGATACTGTTATTAAAAATTCCACTGTATTCGGTTTAGCTGCTGGCGATATCTGTTTGAAGCAGGCAAGGGATTATAATGGTGCAGCCATGCGTCTATGATGATGTTTTCTTTACTGGTCTTAAAGTCAGGTAAGTTCATTCGTGCTGCTGGATATATATAAATAAAAATTTAATGTGGCAGGTAAACATATTGAGTTTATTAGATGATTTCCAGCTCAGTTGCCAGCTTCTAAAATAGAAGCTGCAGGTCGAACAAATAAGCAATAGGTTAATGATCAAAAAAGCCTCCGAAAAGGAGGCTTAGATAACTGTATTGAGATTATTTAGCTAAGATTTTAGGGATCTCAATTATTGCCTCACCACTTGTCAGGTCAATTAAGGCTTGAAAAATGGCTTTGAGTTAATCACTATTACTTATATTACCAGTTCAGCATGGATAGTTTTCCATGTACCATCTGCAATAGCCCCATGAGGACCGTAGTAGCGGTAAAGAAGATTCCATGAACCATCACCTGTATTGATACAGTTCACTTCACCGTTGTTACAGCTACCGAAGTTAAGGGTAGTTGAACCATCAGCATTCTTAACAGCAAACTTATCATTAAGTGCATTGATGTCGAAGTCCATGAACTTACCTTCACTATCATACACTGTAGCGGACCAGAAGTGGTCAACAGGGATATCAGCAGGGACTGTCACTGTATAGTGAGTATGGGGTTGGTAAAGATTACCATCTGTATCAGCAAATGACATGTCATATAAAGCTTGGTCAGCGGCTAATGCACCTTGACCCATATCAACACCAGCCGCACGGTTAAGGTCAGTCATTGTGTCACTACGGTAAGCGAATATGTCATTTATACGAACGTCACCAGACTCTAAGCCTTGTGCGAGATAGTCTTTCAAGTAAGAACTCATCTCACCATGCTTCTCTTGACTAAGAGGCATAGGCATTACGTCATTGCGAGCTTTTAAACCAGTGCTAGTGATTTTAATCTCGCTTTGGTCTGCAAAAGCTGCTTCTGCATCATCTGCTCCACGTACAAGAGTACGAAGTGCGAATGAAGTGATGTCTGTTTCAACAAACACTACAGTAGCATCAATATCTGGTACAGGATTACCAGTTTTGACAATAACGACAGGCTTCTCGGCGTTTACAACAGTACCGCCATCAGCAATGTAATGATCTAAATCATAAATCATTAAGCTCATATAACGATCAGTTTCAGGCATCTCAACAAGGATGTAACCTTGTGAGATATCATAACGACCAACTGAGTACAAAGTATCTTGATTAGGACGAACAATGAATTGATTTTCAAAGTTAGTTAAAGGTAGCTGACGCATCATGTTCCAGTTGTCTTTAAATAAGACATTCAATACAACACCTACATCATGTTCAATAAATGTATTGAGTTCAGCTGATGAGTATTTATCTTGATCTACACTAGTAGCAGAGACCGCACCTGTCAAAGCAGATAACGCAACAGCACATGCAACAATTGATTTTTTCATAATAATTCCTCTTATTTAGTTATACGATTTCGATGACGCAACTTTATCAATCGAACTCATTATTTGTTAGGTATAACAGTTATTCAAATTTGATTGTTGTGGGTGGGTTAATTGCTTTATTTGGTCTTTGTGTTGGCGCTCATATTACTAATGTGAATATCTTGGCTGGTGCAGTAATATTGATTTGACGTGATTTACCCACGTTTTTAGTTATCACTTTTTTAGATAAGCAAAAGAGATAAAGGGAGCGTATTCGCTCCCTTTATCTCACTCTACATGCCTTTTATTTAGCACAACGTTTCTTAATGGTAGAGAAATTATTATAATCGTTCGGCAAGTAGAAACGTTCAACATAGTAATAGGGTTCACCCGCATTAACTGGCATCCAGTAGCTGCCGTCTTTAGGATCTTCTACACTAAAGGTAACCGTGATATCTCCGTTTACATCGGGTTTGGTATTGTAAGCGTTGTAAACGTCCTGTGCGTTAGGGAGCGTGTTGCGAGTCAGTCCGCTATAACGTGTCAGAGACCAAAACTCTTTCACGTCCGCTTTATAAGGCATGGTGACCACATAAGGTTTACCACCCATCAGTATTTCACCATCACAGTTTGTTGGTTCCATGGTATAAAAAGCATGTGTTGCAGGGAAACCAAGGTGACCAAACATAGCTGCACCACGAACAATTGGGTCATCACTTCTTGGCTCTTCACTGTCAATCGGACCAAATGCGCCAATATTGTCATTATCATAGGTACCGCTGCTCATCACCCAGCCTAAATAACGGGCGGTATTTTTATAGTCTTCAACTGAGTAATCAACGGCTTTCGCTAGCAGCCCGTCATTTTGCTCATATACATCGTGTGTATCTAGGGTAAATTGAATTGGATTAGTGAATTCCAATGTCTTAGACACACCATTTATAGATAACTTTTCTTGCCATTGACGTACATTTGGAAGGTCGGTTTCAGTGTAGACCTGGGCGCGGATAGTCACATAAGGGTAGTCACCACG
>JABXKR010000194.1 GCA_013619145.1 Psychromonas sp.
TGCCTTCATAATCATGCAGGAAGCGTTCAAGCCAGCCAACTGATTCAGCATCCAAGTGGTTGGTAGGCTCATCAAGCAGCAACATATCCGGTTTTTCAAGTAATAAACGACACAGTGCAACACGGCGGCGTTCACCACCGGAAAGTACATTAATTTTCGCATCCCAAGCTGGAAGACGCAGTGCATCAGCTGCACGCTCTAATTGATTATCAAGATTATGACCATCATGTGCCTGGATAATATCTTCTAATTGCCCCTGACGTTTTGCTAGCGCATCAAAATCAGCATCAGCTTCGGCATAGGCCGCATAAACACTATCAAGCTCTGTTATTGCATTTTTGACTTCACTAACCGCTTCTTCAATAATTTCACGCACATTTTTTTCAAGATCTAAAACGGGCTCTTGCGGTAAGTAACCGATTTTGGTGCCTGTTAATGGACGAGCTTCACCTTCAAACTCTTTATCCACGCCGGCCATAATACGTAACAGAGTTGATTTACCTGAGCCATTTAAGCCCAATACGCCAATTTTTGCACCCGGGAAAAAACTCAGTGAGATATCTTTTAAAATAGTGCGCTTCGGTGGAACGACCTTGCTCACTTGGTTCATGGTATAAATAAACTGTGCCATAAGTGATTGCTCTTATTAATGAAAAAAATAGTGGTGAAGATGATAGGGCAAAGTTTAAGAAAATAAAACAGTTGAGCCAAAGGATGAAAGCTAACATCACAGTTATATGACAGATAGTTGAGAATAATTACTTAGTATTCATTTTAACATGTAGTTTATTCACTTTGCTTTACAGAATTATTCATTTGTTTGCGCTATGCAACAGGAGAAACTTTGCGTAAAATGCGTCACATCAACGGAGCTATTTGAATTAACCATTCCAATCAGGAGATACGCATGTTTAACCGCGATATGAATATTGCAGATTACGATCCAGAATTATGGCAATCAATGACAGATGAAGTTCAACGTCAGGAAGACCATATTGAGCTTATTGCATCAGAAAATTACACTAGCCCTCGTGTAATGGAAGCGCAAGGTAGTCAGTTAACAAATAAATATGCAGAAGGTTACCCAGGCAAACGTTACTACGGCGGTTGTGAGTATGTTGACGTTGCTGAATCACTAGCAATTGAACGTGCTAAGTCTTTATTTGGTGCAGATTACGCAAACGTGCAGCCACATGCTGGTTCTCAAGCAAACAGTGCTGTTTACCAAGCACTTTGTGCGCCTGGTGATACAGTTTTAGGCATGAGCCTTGCTCACGGTGGTCACTTAACACATGGTGCATCTGTTAGTTTCTCTGGTAAAATATACAATGCAATCCAGTATGGTATCAACCCTGAAACAGGTATCTTAGATTACGCTGAAGTTGAGCGTCTAGCGCTTGAGCACAAACCAACCATGATTGTTGCCGGTTTCTCTGCATACTCAGGTATTGTAGATTGGGCTAAATTCCGTGAAATTGCTGACAAAGTAGGTGCTTACCTGTTTGTTGATATGGCACACGTTGCCGGCCTTGTGGCTGCAGGTCTTTACCCTAACCCAGTTCCTTTTGCTGATGTTGTAACAACAACAACGCATAAAACATTAGGTGGTCCTCGTGGCGGTCTGATCCTTGCTAAAGCCAATGAAGCAATTGAGAAGAAATTAAACTCTGCGGTATTCCCTGGCGGCCAAGGTGGCCCGTTAATGCATGTTATCGCTGCTAAAGCGGTTTCTTTTAAAGAGTGTGCTGAGCCTGAGTTTAAAGTTTACCAACAAGCTGTTTTAGATAACGCTAAAGCTATGGTTAAAGTATTCCAGGAACGTGGTTACAAAATCGTTTCTAACGGTACTGAAAACCACCTTTTCCTAGTGGATTTAATCGCGCAGGATATCACGGGTAAAGAAGCTGATGCAGCTCTTGGTAATGCACATATTACTGTTAACAAAAACTCAGTACCAAACGATCCGCGTTCTCCGTTTGTAACATCTGGCCTGCGTATTGGTACACCTGCATTCACGCGTCGTGGTGCAAACGTACAACAAGCAACTGAACTTGCTGGCTGGATTTGTGACATTCTTGATGCAATCAAAGATGAAGAAAAACTAGCTGCAACTATTGAAACGGTTAAAGTGAAAGTAGCTGAATTTTGTAAAGCCTGCCCGGTTTACGGTTAATCTGTAAACGGTTTGCTTAAATAAAAAAGCAGATATTTATAATGCCGTGCACTTATGTGTACGGCATTTTTTTTTGTTTTAAAATAAGTGCGGGAGTAATAGATTGCCAGCATCAGTATGATGTTCGTGAGTAAAAAAGTATCATATTAATAACGCTAATCGGTAAGAAGCTAGCGTAGGGATTTTACCTCTAATCTTCTACCGATTTATCTCGGCGCACAGAAGAAGATCAGGACAGCCAAACCTTTTTGACTGATTCTGAATTCCCCTAATTCTAAAAAAAGGTTTGGCTGTCCTGTCTTTTTTTTGTCCTGTCTTTTTTTTGCCTTTTTTCCATCTAAATTTCCAAATCAGCACTGTTGTAAAAATTGAGTTTAAATCGTTCAAATAATAGACTTGTTGTTGATGGGTTCTATACTTTCATCAGTATTGATGCGGTTGGCACAAACTAATCAGCGTTGCACTTAATGTCTCACAATGGCTTCGCACTAAAACAGGTACATAATAAGGAGAAACAGAAATGAAACGTGAATTGAATATGGCCGTCACAATCTTGTTAAGTATTTCTTTGTTCGGCTCACTGGCATTTGCCAGTGGCGGTGGACCAGTTATAGCAGCCGAACCTTTAGGTGTTGAGAAAGATGCAACAAGCTTTACTCAGAAAATCAACACAGATCTGCTCAAAGTACTACCGTTCAAAGACACTCGTGATTTTAAAAACGCACAAAAGGGTTTTATCGCTCGTGGAGAGGAAGTTATCAAGGATAAAGATGGAAACATCATATTCAGCACCAAGGAATTTGACTTTATGCAGAACTTGAAAAAGAAAGCTCCTGCTACAGTCAACCCAAGCCTTTGGCGTCAGATGCTTCTGGTGAATATTGCAGGGCTTTTCAAAGTTCACGACAACATCTATCAAGTTAGGAATTATGATCTTGCAAACCTGACAATCATCGAAGGGAAAAGTGGCCTGATCATTATGGATCCGCTTGTTTCAGCAGAAGCGGCCAAAGCAGCTCTTGATCTATACTTTGAACACCGTCCTAAAAAACCAGTCAAAGCCGTGATCTATTCACATTCCCATATTGATCATTTCGGTGGGGTGCGCGGGATTGTTGATGAAGCCGATTTAAAGGCTGGCAAAGTTAAGATTTTTGCACCTTACGATTTTATGGAAAATGCCATTGCCGAGAATGTTATGGCGGGTAATGCGATGAGTCGCCGGGCCTCTTACATGTATGGCAACGTACTTCCAAAAGATGTTAAAGGAAATATCGGCGCTGGTCTGGGTACCACAACCTCTGCAGGGACAGTCACACTGGTAAGACCGACAAATGTCATCAAAGAAGATTGGGAAGATCATGTTATAGACGGACTCCATTTTGAATTTCAGTTGACACTGAATACGGAAGCGCCATCTGAAATGCATTACTACATCAAAGAGTATCGTGCATTATGCCCTGCCGAAAACGTCAACCACACCATGCATAACCTCTACACACTACGCGGGGCAAAAGTGCGAGACTCAAAAGTTTGGGCTAAACATATTGATAATATGCTGTTGAAATGGGGGGATAAATCTGACGTACTTTTTGCTCCACACCACTGGCCTAGCTGGGGGACTGAAGATATTAAAAAGCATGTTGCTCAACAACGTGATACTTACAAATTCCTCCACGATCAGGTACTGCGTTTAGCAAATCACGGCTATACCATGGATGAAATTGGCGATATGGTAAAACTGCCTGCCGATCTTGACAATAACTGGTCAAGCCATGGCTACTACGGTAGCATCAGCCATAATGCACGTGCGATCTACAACTTCTATCTGGGCTATTTTGACGGAAACCCAGCTCACCTCCATAAGCTTCCACCAGAGCCTGCGGCTAAAAAATATGTCGAGTTTATGGGAGGCGCAGATAACGTTATTAAACAGGCCCAAAATACTTATGCTAAGGGCGAATATCGTTGGACTGCGGAAGTATTAAGCCATGTGGTTTTTGCCGATCCAGATAACCAGAAAGCAAAAAACCTCTTAGCTGATACTTTAGAACAGTTAGGATATGTTGCTGAATCAGGTCCATGGCGCAACTTTTATCTATCAGGTGCGCGCGAATTGCGGACAGGGGTTAAAGCGATGCCAACACCAAATACAGCAAGCCCGGATCTTGTGCAAAACATGTCTGCAACCATGTTGCTCGATTACATGGCGGTACGCCTGAATCCGGAGAAGGCCGCAGGCAAAAAGATGAAAATTGGATTTAACTTCACGGATACCAACGAGCTTTATACTTTGATCTTGCAGAACTCTACACTTAATAACCGTATTGGTCTTGAAGATGACGCTGACACGACGATTGTAACTACCCGTGTAACACTCGATAATATTATGCTGGGTAAATTGACTGTAGCCGAAGGCTTGAAGAATGGTGCAATTAAAGTTGAAGGCACTAAAGGTAAGTTTAAAGAGCTTCAAGGTATGTTGGATGATTTTGAATTTTGGTTCAATATCGTAACTCCATAAATAAATTTACAGCTAATCGGATAGCTGGAGGTATCTAACCTCCAGCTTTCTCATCACATTAAGTTTGATTCCTTACAGTGTGGTTTATTTAGAATAGTGAACTATGCCCCCTTTCCCTCAAAGAGCCTAAACCTTCAGCTTTTAAGTAAGTATTGTTAATGCTTGCTGTAAATCGCCGAAGTAACCCATAATTTCCAGTTGTTGTCGCGGACGTAAATATTTTAACTTTAAAAATCAATTTCTAAGTCGCACGGAGGCGAAAACGAGATAGCTTCTCTCGCACACTTTTATCGAAAGCGAGCCTGAAATAGCGGCAGCTCCAAAACCACAAGTCTTGTACAACGCTCGGTTTTGGGAGAAAGCGAGCGTAAATGGGGTGATCTCAATATATTAAGAGAGCAAAAGTTCTAAGGCGGTTTATACCCCAGTCCGTCTTAGGGAGCTAACTCACAAACGCCCAAAACCATTTTAACAAAGGCAGGTGGCTGCGATGAAAAGAGTCCCCGTTCTTACTGATGTTTGTTTATGGCAATTACTATATTCGGTTATTTGGCGGCAGTGTAGATCAATGCCCTTATCATGAGGGCAATGAGGGAAAATAAAACCGTCTGACCACTTCAGTTTTTTAAGGTATCCAATGCGATCATTTTCTTTATGAAATTTACGTTGCCATACTAGAAAGCTTGCTTTTGGCGTTTTCATTGCAATTCCCTTGAAATAGGCCTAAACATACAATTAGTTTAGGCCACACCTGAGTCAACTACAGAAGCATGTATATTAATTAATCATACTTAAATTGATCAATAATTTTTTGTTGGTCATTTGCTAGTGTTTGTAGTTCTACACTGATTTCTGCTGAACGGCCTGCTTCTTGCCTAATTTCATCACTAGCATCTTTAATATCGATAACAGTACGAGTAATTTCATCAGCAACAGTACTTTGCTCGGCAACAGAATTAGCAATCTGTTCACCCATATCTCTAATATTATGAATGTTTTCAACAATCAAAGAGAGTGCATTATCCATCTCTGCGACCTTTTGGATAGCGCCCTCGGCTTTGTCATTACCGCTACGGATAACTAGTACCACTTCGGTTGTTCCTGATTGCAGTTTCTCAATTACTTCTCTAGTTTGGTTAATTGACGCTTGGGTTTTCTCTGCAAGATTTCTTACTTCAGCAGCGACAACTGCAAAGCCTCGTCCATGCTCTCCAGCACGAGCGGCTTCAATAGCAGCGTTAAGTGCCAACAAATTAGTTTGGTCTGCAATCTCACCAATTACAGAAAGAATGGAATTAATATTTTCACTATCTTGTGATAGTCGATCAATCATAGGCATTGCTGCTGAGACATCCTCCACTAAATCTTCAACTGCTTTGGTTGTTTCTTTTACTACGGATTGACCTTTATTAGCAGCAATAGTTGCATCCTCTGATGATTGAGTTGCTTGATTTGCATTTTCAGCAACCAAATTAACAGAGCTGGTCATTTGTTCCAATGCTGCGGCAACCTGCTCAACTCCAATGAATTGCTGTTGACTGTTACTGTTAGTGCGTCCAGCAATCTCAGCCGCGCGTGTAGAAGTTAACTTGGTATCTTTTACGGCATTACCAATATGTTTTACTGTATATTGTAATTTTTTGATAAATTGATTAAAGCTTTCAACCAGCTCTCCAACTTCATCATTACTTGTTACGGTAAGACGTTGCGTTAAATCCCATTCGCCAGATACGATACTTTTAATACGATTTGTTAATTCAAGGATTGGTTTAACTAAAACTGAAGTCATTACCCAAATTAAACTAATTGATACAAAAACGATAACGATAAGACCAAAAATCTCTAAGCGCATCGCATCGTCATTGTATTTATCAACTCTCATATTTAAATCAATAGCGTGTGCTAAAATATGGTTTTCTGATGCACTAAATACCAATTCCCAGTGAGAATCGACACCTTCTAGTGAAACAGGTACAAGAGCATTAAGTGTTTTGGCTTGACTATCCCATTCAATTTTCGATGTGCTTTTCTTTATCTGTTCACTAATCTTTAATTTTTTATTAAGTGATAAGTCTTTTACAAATTTACCTAGCTTTGAATCACCTTGATCATGCGCGGCAATGATTCCATCTTGACTGACAAGGAGTATTTCACCAAGACCATTAACAAAATCATTATCGGCACCTTTAATTAAGGGTTGTAATGATGCTAATGATAAATCGATTCCAAGTGAGCCGATCACCTCTGAACCGTCAAATAGAGGGACTGTAACAGAAGTCATAAGTATTTTTGTTGTTCCTACTCTGTCAAGGTAGGGATTTAGGATACAAGGTTTCTTGGTTCGAAGTGAGCAGTTAAACCACTCATTATCAGGAAAACCAGACTGATCAATTTTTGTGTTAATAATATCTGTGTTTGGCACTGTCTCTAAAAGAAGCTCTCCATTATCCCCTCTCGCCCAATAAGGATCGAAGCGACCTGTATCATTTGAAGCGGCTAATTCATCATCAATAAAATCGGCATCATTACCAATTAAATCAGGCTTAAATACAACAAAAATACCAAGAACATCTTTGTATGTTTCTACATTTTTCTTTATCAACTGATTAAGTGATGTACGCAATTGCCTATCAGGTGTGCCATTTGTTTTTGCATCTTCATACATAAATGAAATAGATGTTGCAAGGGAGTTTGCGCGATAATAGTTTTTATTAAGTACAGCGGCAACCATTTCAGCTTTTTCGGAAGCAAGCGTGGAGATGTAGTCAATAGCAGAATCGCGTAAATGCAAGGAAGTTTGTTCTCGCACCAAAGACTGTGTTTTATCTGCGTTATAAACAGAAAGAGCAACAATGCTCGTTAATGCAACTAACAAGCAAAATCCTGCAAGGGATACAATTTTCCATCGGATAGAGCATATACGTATATTTTTTTTCATAGTTTTTTTCGCAAGTACGATCTTTATTTTTATTGAGTTAATTTACCCCAGCCCGGGATTAAATTTAAATTTAATTGAACTAAAAATGCATTTCACGATCAGATCAATGAATTCATTATTTCTGAGATGTTGCCAATGCATAATTTAGTGCCTGTCTTTTACCATGTAGATGATTTTACACCGTCCAAGAAACGCGAATATGAGAAGTAGTTTGTTTTAGAATCTTGACACTGAATAATTACAAAAGCAGCAATACAGATGTGCATTGCTGCTCTAATGATAAATTACTGTAATTTAAACTTACTCACCAAGGCATCTAATTGCGCATTAGCTGATGCTAAGTTTTGTGTGCTATCAACGGTAGCTTGTCCATTTTTTGTTAGATTTTGCACCATCTGATGAATATTACTCATATTGCGGCTGACTTCTTCACTAACTGAACTTTGCTCTTCAGATGCGGTCGCAATTTGTGTGCTGAGATCATTAATTTCAACAATAAAGTTGGTCATTGTATCCAGACTCTCTGTGACCCGTTCTGTATTTTCTGCCGTGCGCTCACAACTTGCTTTGGTTACATCCATTGCAGCTACTGCGCTCGAGGCATCATTACGCAATGTTGTCAGTATGCTGTTAATTTCTGCGGTACTGCTTTGCGTACGCGCAGCCAATGAACGCACTTCATCTGCGACCACGGCAAAACCTCGCCCTTGTTCACCGGCTCGAGCAGCTTCAATTGCAGCATTCAGTGCCAATAGATTGGTCTGATCCGCAATTTCACCTATCACACCTAATACTGTGATAATCTGCTGGGTGTTTTCATTCATTGTATTAATGCTTGAGGCTGCCGAGTCAACTTCATCCACCAGCGCAATCACACTGTTGGAAGCTTCAACGACGATATTTTTTGATAATAGCGCTTCATCGTTGGCTTTTTGGGTATTAGTGGCCGTTTCCGTTGCACCTTGCGCAACGGTTTCAGAAGTCGCACTCATCTCGGTAATGGCACTGACAACTTGCTCCGTTTCCGCAGAGTGAGTTAGTAAAGCTTTATTATTTTGCTCTGACTGCACATTAAGTTGCGTGATACTTTCGGTAATATACTTCGAGGCTTGTGAAATATCGAGGATCATCGACTGCAGATAAATAATAAAGTTATTAACGGAGTGCCCGATATCGCCCAACTCATCATTAGCAACAATATCGATGCGCGACGTTAAATCTGCTTCGCCGGTCGATAAAGTATCAATGCGCTCTTTTAGTACGATTAAACCTTTAACAATGGCGCTGATAACCCAAATTGCCATAATAAAAAAGACAACGACTAACACTGATGAGATAACAATCATCAAGCTAACTTTTTCGTCAAAAATTTCTTCGGTAGCCTTTGTTAAGCCCTCTTGTACGGAGGTGATATCACTCTCATAAGCGCCGGTTACAATGGTCCAGCCCCACTCTGGGAAGATTTTTCGCGCATAAACTAGTTTATTTTCTGTTTTCCCAGTACCTGGGTTTTCATAAACAGTTTGTACAATGGCTTCAGGTTTATTTCTTATACCGTCTGCAATAATTCCAGTGGTAGAGCCTATTTTGCCGACAATTTCCGTTTTCGGGTGGGCAAGAATTTTTCCGTCTTTGTCTTGTATCCAAAAGTAGCCATTTCCCCCGTACTTGGCAGTGGTGACAGTCTGTAATGCCGCGTCGATTTTACTCTGCTTAAGGGTGCTGATGTATTCACCACTGGCAATAACAAGATTTAGCGGTTTAAAATAAAAGGAAGCGGTTATCTTGTCTTCAATTTTTTCGGTTGTCGGATTTAAAAAAGGATATTGACTAAAGCCAATGACATTGTTTTTAGCAGCCTCAACAACCGCCCGTACATAATAATGACCATTGGCATCTATTCTATCGTAACCGTTTGTGCCAACCCAACTTAAGTTACTACCGTACGCTTTACTAATCCACGAACTAGCATCATAAGCAAAAAAATAACGGCCATTTCCCCAACGGTGTTGATTAAGAAATGCATAGATGCTGGTTGCTGCTTCGCTGTCTGAAGCACTAGATTCATAAATTTTTTCAATGGTGCCTTTAAAAGTCGTCATCTCAGCAGATAACTCCTTTTTGACATTTTCTAACTTTGATTGCTCATAAAAATCAGATATAGAGCGAGTCACTGTATCAACTTGCCCTTTTAGATTATTATTGATCAATGCCGTCACTTTAGTTTTGACATTGCTTTGTTCTGCTGCAAGTACCGCGCTTTCTGTATTTATTAGCGAGGCAATAAAAAAAACGCCCATTAATAACAGTGGAACACACAAGGCGATGACAAGCTTCGCTTTTATTGTAAACTTCATAATACTGACTCATTAATTTATTAATTTATAATTTCACCCTGTCCGGTTATTTCTCAGGGCAGTTAATCGGGCAGTTAATCGGGCAGTTAACCTTAACTTTGGTATCGTATATCTTTTTTTGAAAAAATCTGTTGGCCTTTTGTTTTAATTTGTAACAAGCTGTAACAATGGCGAATACAGGGCCAACTAGTTAATTACCATGCCCAAAAAGAAAGGCAGCGGTTTTATACGCAAACTACTTGAAACGGGCGAGGGGAAAGAGAATTAACTCTGCTAATCAGCAAAGCAGTTTGAACCTCTTTAATAGGGGTTCAAACTGCACAGGGAAAAGTTAGCAAAAGGTAGTTTAGAGGCTGAAGACGCTACTGCTCTTAGACGCCTGCGATGTGATTGGGTAAACTTGATGATGACAGCTATCGATTTAAACCTGCCAACGAAGCGTAAAGCGGCTGCCGCCAAGAGAAGAAGTTGTAATGGAAACTGATCCATGATGTGAATCAAGTACCCGTTTGACGATCGCCAGACCCAATCCGTAGCCTCCAGATTCCCGGCATCGGCTGGAATCGAGGCGCGCAAAAGGTTCGAAAACCCGTTCCCGTTCTGCGTCAGGAATGCCTGGCCCATTGTCATCAACATGGATCAGGTAGTGCTGATACTGCTGTTCTAAGGTCACCGTCACCTGACCGTTTCCATACTTTGCTGCGTTCTGTACCAGATTACTCACTGCCCGCTGTAAAGATTTAGGGTCAAAACAACCCGGTGCGTTTTTCTCAACCAGAAAAACATACTGTAGATCCACTGAAACTTCTGCTGCAAGATCAGCCAAAACAGTTTCAAACCAGGGCTCGATAGTCAGTTCCTGCATCTGCAGTTCCGGAGCGTTCTGATCGAAGCGGCCATAAGTCAGTAATTCGCTGATCAGAATATCCAATTCATCAAGGTCCTGTTGGACTCCGTTGACATAGCGGACCTGATCTGTCCGAGAGGTCGAGGATTCCATCATTTCCACACCGAATCGAAGCCGAGCGATGGGAGTGCGGAGTTCGTGAGAGATCGCGTTAATCAACTCTTTTTGTAAAGCAATCCCTTTGAGAGTAAAACTAATAACCCAAATTGCCACAATAAAACTGAAAACAATTAAAACCAATGAGACGATAATCATTAAGGTGGTTCTTTCCTCGAAAATCTCATTAGTAGCCTTTGTTAAACCATTTTGTATAACAAAAACGTCACTCTCATAACTACCCGAGGCAATGGTCCAGCCCCACTCCGGAAAGATTTTACGCGCATAAACCAGTTTATTTTCCGTTTGTTGGGTGGTTGGATTTTGATACTGAGTTTTAACAAAGGCTTCAGGTTTATTTCTTATACCGGCAGCAATGATTGCGGTTGTAGAGCCTATTTTGCCGACAATTTCAGCTTTCGGATGGGCAAGAATTTTCCCGTCTTTGTCCTGTATCCAGAAGTAACCATTTTTCCCGTATTTGGCAATGCTTATGGCGTGTAATGCAGCCGCAATATTATTCTGTTTAAGGGTGCTAAGGTATTCGCCTGTAGCAACAACCAGATCCAGCGGTTTAAAATAAAAAGAAGCGGTTATCTTGTCTTCAATTTTTCCGGTTGTTGGGTTTAAAAAAGCATATTGACTGAAACCAATACTGTTGTTTTTAGCAGCCTCGACAACATCCCGTACAAAATAGTTACCATTAGCATCTTTTTTGTCGTAACCGTTTAAGCCAATATTACTAAAGTCACTTCCGTAAGCCGGGCTAATCCATGAAGTCGCATTATAAGCGAAAAAATAGCGGCCGTTATCCCAGCGGTGGTGATTAATAAAAGCATAAATGCTGCCCTCTGCTTCACTTTCTGAATCACTAGATTCATAAATTTTTTCAATGGTGCGTT
This sequence comes from Psychromonas sp., assembly GCA_013619145.1. Classification (GTDB taxonomy): domain Bacteria; phylum Pseudomonadota; class Gammaproteobacteria; order Enterobacterales; family Psychromonadaceae; genus Psychromonas. The sequence goes on from JABXKR010000194.1 coordinate 11,898, forward strand.
TAAAAGTCATCATCTCAGCAGACAACTCCTTTTTGATGTTTTCTAACTTTGACAGCTCATAAAAATCGGATATAGAGCGAGTTACTGTATCTACCTGCCCCTTTAGACCGTCATTGAGCAGTGCCGTCACTTTGCTTTTGACATTGCTTCGTTCGACTGCGAGTACCGCGCTTTGTGTATTTATTAGCGAGGAAATAAAAACAACGCCTATTAATAACAGTGGCACGCACAAGGCGACGATAAGCTTCGTTTTTATCGTAAATTTCATTTGTTTAACCTTTTTATTTCCGCTATTTATTCGAAGTAGGTGTTGTTAAATCATTATCCCCGCTATCTTGAATAATTCAATTGGCTTTTTGTTTTGATTTGTAATAACAACCTTTAACCGCGGCGAATAGCGGATCAGCAAAAGTTAATTACGATGCACAAGAAACGGTAGTGGTTGTAGATATTTAGCCTGCACTATTAATAGATCCATCAGCACTTGGAGCTGGCAAGGGAAGATCTGGACACTCAAACCTTTTTGACTGATTCTGTATTTTTACCTACTACATAAACAGTGTTTTGATGAAGATAACTACACAAGGCAGAGTTTTGAGCATCGTCGCCAATGGATGATTGAGCGCATTCGATTTCTTAGCAATATATTGGCTATTGATATCTACGCTTATGCGATTATGTCTAACCACTCTCACCTTGTTTTACATATTAATGAACAAGAAATTTCAGCTTATTCAGAGCAAGATATTTGTGACCCTTGATGCCAGGTCTATTCCTGCCCTGTGCTTGTTTCCCGTTGGCAACTCGGTGAATTAACCTCTGAGGGAGAGTTAAATTCCGCATTAGCAATTATTGCAGAGTAACACAGACGATTAACGGATATTTCATAGTTTATACGCTGTTTAAATGAGTTTATTGCGCGTAAAGCGAATAAAGGTGATAACTGCCGCTTAATGTTATTTATGCAGCTGCTAGTTCACCCGCAGACGATGTTACAAATACTCGATCGTAAGCAGACATAGTGATGCCTACTCTTGCGATGTTGTATATCAAGATTTTATTTTCTGTGGTTAGTGTTAACATTGCGTTTTCACCGGCCCAATCATCACACTTCCAATCATACTGTAAACCGTTATTTACCGCCGCATTAAACTCTTCCATAATTACAGAAGATGCCTTTATAGTGCGTACCATAAAGTCATAGAAGTTTTTCTTGTTGGTATCGGTAAAGTTCCAGTCAATCCAACTGATTTCGTTGTTTTGACAATACGCGTTATTGTTACCTCGCTGTGTATGGCTGAATAAGTCTGCAAAGACGATGTGTGGTTCGCCTAGGCTATAAAGCAGTGTAGTCATCATACTACGTTTATCACGCTCTCTACGTGCCGTTGTCTGCTCTGGCGTATCACCTGGCTTATAACGACTCCAGCTAGCGTTGTCTTCATTCTTACACCCGTCTTCGTTATCTTCTTTATTAGCAAGATTTTGTTTTTTATCGTAGCTGACTAAATCTTGTAGAGTATAACCGTCGTGGTAAGTAACGTAGTTTACTGGGCGTTTGCTTTGCCAGTTATTGAACGTATCTTGGCTGCCTGTAATATACTTAGCGAGGTTGCCTATGCTGTCTGTGCCTTTCCAGAACTCACGAACACATTGACGGTATCGATCAGAGCACTCCTGGAAACCCGCAGGGAATCTGCCCAACTGATATGTTTCACAATCCCACGGTTCTGCAATAAGTATAGCGCCCTGTAATTTAGGGTCCCTCTTAATGGCGGTAAGCATCTTAGAGTTAGGATTGAACCCACCTAAGCTGTCACGGCCTAATGCAGTAGCCAGGTCAAATCTAAACCCGTCCACACCGTAGTCACAATACCACGTATGCATTGAGTGTATTACTCTATCGACGCAGTGTTCGAGTTGTACGGTATCGCCACAACCAGAGTAGTTTCTATTCCAGTGTGGGTAATACTTGCGGACACTCTCCGCCACATGGTTATATACCACATCGATAATAACTTTAATGCCGTTATCCTTTAGGGTTTTAACCATCTGTTTAAATTCGCTAACTGGGTCACCACCTTGCGTCGCATAACGCATCGTAGGTGCTATCCAGCATGATGGGTTATAGCCCCAGTAGTTAGTTAAACCTTTTTCGATAAGGTGTTCCTCTTCTTGGAACTCCATTACAGGCTGAAGCTGTAGTTTAGTTATTCCTGTTTGTTTAAAGAACTCAATCATGTAATCATGACACAGACCTAAATAGGTACCGCGAAATTCTTTAGGAATATTGAAATTTAAGTAAGTAGCGCCTTTAACATGAATTTCAGTGGTTATATCACGTTCGTTAATATTCATCTTTGTATTTCTCTTTATAAACACGTTATCAGACGTACGAGGCTCCCTCCAAGCTAGTCTTTTCGAATGTTAAAAAAACAACCACCTTATCCCGTTCCAGCACCCTCATTTACCTAATGTTGCTCTCTATTTTAAGTTAATGTTAACTTTGCTATCGTATATCTTTTTTTGGAAAAATCTGTTGGCCTTTTGTTTTAATTTGTAACAAGCTGT
>JABXKR010000280.1 GCA_013619145.1 Psychromonas sp.
CCAGAGTGCGGCGGGTATGAGGGCAACCCTGAATGCGGCAGGGACGCATATGGGCATATTCACCGGAGCCACTATTGTTACGGCATCGGCATTTTATGCCATGACAACCGCCCTGAAAGGCTTTATTACTGTTGGTGCAGATTTCCAAAAAGAAATGATTAGGTCAAATCGGGTCATGGGAGCCTCTGACGAGGAAGCTAAACAATTAGAAACTAGAGTGAGGGACTTAGCAAAAACGACAATCTTCCAAAGTGGACAAGTTGCCAAGGGTCTGACGTTCCTCGGAATGGCGGGACTAAAGCCTCAAGAGGCATTCCACGCCTTAAAACCAACGCTTGATATAGCAAAAATTGGCATGATTTCTTTTGCACGATCCGCAGATATAGTAACCAATGTAATGAGAGCCTTTTACATCCCTGCTGAGAATGTTGGCTTAGTCGCAGATGTGCTCGCGGTTTCTGTTACAAACTCAAATGCAACGCTTGAACAGATGGCACAATCACTATCCTATGTTGCCCCTATAGCCTCGGCTGTCGGTGACAGTATCCAAAACGTTACCGCAATTCTCACTATTTTTCATGATGTTGGGATTAAAGGGACGCGAGCGGGTACTGCTCTCAGGAGAGCCTATTCAAATTTATTAAGCCCCACAGACCGCGCTAGGGCTGTATTTAAAAAATTAAATGTCACTACGGTAGATGTTAACGGCAATATGCTATCCATGATCACAATCATGAAGAGACTTGCCGCGCAAGGCGCGAGAGCCGCAGATATGATTGATTTGTTTGGAGTCAGGGCGGCACCAGCAATGGTGAACCTACTTCGAGATTTGCAACAAGCTAATCCAAAATTGGACGAACAGGTAGACCTATTAAACAGCGCCGCAGGAGCCGCGCAGGAGTTAGGAGAAGCCCTTGAGCAACATCTAGGGGCGGACGTACTAAAACTAATTTCCGCCTTGCACGATAAGTTTTTAGACCTATTTGAAATGAATAAAGATAATTTAAGGCGGATGGTGCAAGAAACGACTCTATGGATACAAAGCTTTAAAGCAGAAAAATTGAAAGATTTTACACAAGGTTTGATCAATTTAGCAGATTGGTTCAAACGAAATATTGACCTTATTGTATGGCTGGTTAAAGTTATTGCAGGACTTACGATCCTACGAACCATTGGAGCTATTGCGGGAGGTGTAACAAAAGCCTTTGGTTTCTTGGCTATCGCGTTCAAAAGACTTAAAGCCCCGCTTCTTGGGCTGACGTTGTTATTTCCAAAATTAGGGTTACTAATAAGGGGTGCTGTTCTTGCTATAGTTGGCATGAGCGGCCCTGTTGGTTGGACGATCACTGCCGCTGGTATCTTAGCTACTGTACTCTATCAGTGGTATAACGCACAGGACGATGTGAACAGAAAAACACGAGAGGGAACAGAGCTACTCAATGAGTTCATAAAAGCCCAAGATAAAATCAAACCACCTCCTACGCAACTGAATGGCGTAGACATAAACCCTGCGACAGAAAAAGCGCTTAGAGCTGGGGGCATACTTGGCACAGAGAAAAACCCGAATCTTAGCGGGAAGTCTATTGCAGAACAGGCAGAGTTTGAAGCTAAACAGAAACGGGTAAACGATAGCCTAAACGAACTCTTAGATGACTATGCAAAACAATCGAGCGCTAAAAATGAAATACAAGCAGAAGCGAATCGGACAGAGGCATTGCTTTTGGTGCAAAAAGAGCACACTGGCGCGGGGTTCATGGATGTCATTAAAGCCCAAAGAGATGCCATAAATAAAGACTTAGGTGAGCGTACCACACAATTACGAGTCATAGATGCAGAGATCAAAAGGCTGTCTGAACAAAAAAGAGAACTGGCAGAATTAAAAAAAGAAATGGATCTCACACACTTGACAGAGGGAGGTATAGCACATCACAAACAATTACAGTCCATAATTAATGAAGGCTTTGGCAGTAAAAAGTTTAAAGATGAAACTAAAGAAATTATTGCAGGAGTCAGGGCAAGAAAAGTTGCATTTGATGAATTGGACAACTTAGGTATAGGAAAGTCTCAGGATGCTAACAAAGCAATTATTGCAGATGTCAATAATGGCATAGCTGAAATACAGGCCAAGTTCGACAAGAAAAGTGCCGAGATAAAAGAAAAAATGGCTAAAATCGAAGCGAAAGGCATTACTGTTATAGGCGACTATGAATCAGGCTCCGTGGATTTTTCTGCAACAATGCCTACCTCAGACGCGGAGGATTTCCGTGATGAACTTAAAAAATATAAAGAGCTGAGAACTGAGCTGGAAGCTTCTATAAACACATTGGAACGCCTCAAATCAACGGCAAAAGTAGACCTTACAAAAGACATCTCTAAACAATACCAGTTTGGGAAAGCGGTTAAAAATTCTGAGAAATGGAGTGCCACTTTGAAATCTCAGATTGAAACAGAGAAAGCCGCTCTAGCTGTCGCTAAAAGTGGGGTAAATACTGCTGAATCATTTATTTCTGCCTCACAAAACAAAAAGAAAGCGATTGAACAAGAGATAATAGATACACAGGAACTCTATCTTCTTGAGAAAGCTAAGGTAGACAATCTTGATCCGAAAGTTATTGCAAGTTACGAAGCCGAGCTTGAGCGATTAAAAGAACTCCATATATTACATGGACAGCAATTAAATGACGGCTTAAAAATCACGAATATGTAGCGGATTTTCACGACACATTGAGCGACTCGCTGGCTAAAGGTATCGCAGATGTATACCTATACGGGGCAACTTGGAAAGAAGTTGGTGCGCAAATTAGGATCGACTTGATAACTACAATTATTAAATCCCTTGTAGATATTGCGGTTCAACAGGCGCAAGCGTGGATTGTTGAACAAATTACGCATAAACAGCGACAGGCCAACATTATCCAAGAAGGGACTACAGAAGTTACAATGGAAAACGCAAAAACCACTGCGGTTACGGCAACAGCAGTGGCGGAGAACGCGGCAGGAAGTGCAAAATCAGGCATGATCGCCACACTCGTAGGCGAGGGAGCAGAAGTGGCGACATCGTGGGCACCCGCCGCCGCGATGGTATCAGCGGCTACGTTTGGTGCAAACGCTATACCTGCGACATTGGGCCTACTTGCAGTAGGGGCCGCTACCGTTGCGGCAATGGCTATGGCATCAGCGGGTGGTTTGGCAGTCAGCTCAGGAGCCACAGGAGGCACAAGAGCGCAAGGTGGGTCTGTTGAAAAAGACAAAAGCTATCTTGTAGGAGAATTAGGGAAAGAGGCATTTATACCCGACCAACAAGGCTTCGTCCTCTCGCACTCTAAATTAAAACAATTTGAGCATGATGAACCTAAAAATAACGTCTATGATATAAATACGGCGAGCGGTTTCGGTAGTGATATAGAAACTCTTCAACCCGAGCCATTTGCAGGAGTGAATACGGAGTCAGAAGAGGCGTATACGAACATCACGGTCGAAAGCCCATACGAGTCGGTAGAGCCGAGTCCAGATTCCACACCCTCTAGCAGTCCTTTGAAAGACGATGATAGTGAGGGGTCAGCACGAGATAAGTTTGAAATATACAACATTGTCGATCCAGCGCTAGTGAAGGATTATTTGGAAACGGACGATGGCGAAAAAGTTATAGTTAACATCATGCGTCGAAATGAATTTGATAGAAATACTAATTAGATAGGGAGCCAAGGATGGCGACTGAAACTGGTACTGCAACAGGGTTTATCGACCTTTACACAAAACTTATCGCGTTTGCCACGACCTCCCTTGGATCTGAAAATTGGTCGGTAGTTCACGGCTATGAAAAAGATGATGATTCCATCGTAGGCACCCCTACCCTCCTTACTCAAAACGTATATGACAACAAAGTAATTCTCAAAGGTACTGGCTCTGGCGGAACTGATGAAATCTATGTTGGTCTACAGACAAACTACGATTCAGATGTTCAAAAATACACGCTGGCTATCCAAGGGCTAAATGCGTTTGATAATACAAAACTCTACAACCAACAAGCCACTTTTTCGAGCGCTTGCTATTCCTATGCGTGGGACATGTCAATGGCCTATTGGTTTGCGGGCGATGGTCGCAGGATTATCGCGGTATTCCGCATGGGTACTATTTACCTTAACCACCGCTTCAACCTCTGGAAACGACTTTTTTATTGACGGTCGTAACGGCTCTGGTTCTTTGTATGCACCCTCAAATGCTTTTTATAAAACTGGCAATTATGACAGTTCTGGCGACTACCCGACAGGCGGCGATCAATCAATTTACTTCCTGCCATATAATGCAGGGATCGATGGGCGCTCACGGCTAAGGTACATCAGAGAGGCTTTAGGCGGCTGTTATGTGCTAACACCTATAGAAATTTTAGCAAATGGCGAGTATGGCCTGACAGGAATTTTAGGATTAGTGGACGGCATTTACCATGTGAGCGGGTTTGGCAACTACAGCGAAAATGTAATTACCGTGAATTCTGTAGATTACATAGTATTTCAGCGCGTCTACCGCACGACTGTTGACGCTTATATTGCAATTCGCTGGCAATAAGGAGTAGTTAATGAGCATTTATCATACAGCCACGGCATCAGGTGTTGCGGAGTTAGTAACCAAGCTAAGAACTTTCTGTGTCGCGCATGGCTGGACGGCTTGGCAAGACAGCGATATATCTAATCGCTGGGTTGTTAAAAGCCCTACTGGTGAGCCTGTGTGCATCTGGAACGCTGGCACCGTTTTTTACATGCAGGGGGTGGATGCAGGAACGCCGAACACCTTGGCGGGATATACCGCTTCAATGGATTTATTTGAGCATAGTGTGGAAGAACTGCACATGCTTGGCTATGACTCTCCAGATGTAATTTATTTTATTATTAAATTTAGCAATGGTGTTTACCGTCAAGGCGTAATCGGTGAAATGTCGAAGTTAGGAACATTTACTGGCGGCACTATGTTTTATGTCAGTAATCATTACAACGAAGGTCATCAATACGCAGGATATTGGCCTAGCGGAACGGCGGGGAATCGTAGGTTATTCGGTGCAAAAACTGAGGAAGGTGGCGTCTTTATTAATAATGGAGAGGGTCCGAATTGGCGTCCTTGGAGTGCGGGAGGCATTGTTAACGGTTACTACACCGCCTTTTCTGGTACTGATGGAGATTACGCAAGATACGATCGCAATAATTATTACGAGATGGGCTACTACAGTTGGCGGTCTACGCATAGCGCGTTCAATTGGAGTACACATTTAGTCACCCTCCCTTTTTATGTTGCACGAGCAGACCGTATGATCTCCCCAATCGGACACGCACCGCACATCCGAGCTACAAACGGGGTGAACTTGTCACCTGACCAGTTGATTGATGTCGGCGGCGACCAGTGGCGATGCTGGCCTATGATAAAGGATGCAGTGCCAACCACATACGCTTCGGGATCTTACGACTATTATTTCTGCTTTTTTGTCGATGTAGGACAAGAAACGCCGACTGCCGTTTAAGGGGTAGCTACTGTGAGCAATGTTGGCTTTATATTTGACAATAATTTACATTATTATTACGACAGAGATAATTTATCTGGCAATATAAACACGACTGGCATACCCAATGACGGACTAACGGGAACAATCAGCGCCCTACCCTTTTGCAACAGTTTAGTACGAAATACACAAACACCTTCTGCGGTAGTTTCAACGGGAACTGCTTGTTTTCAGCATACGTACTTTGATGATTACTATCTGCGTTTACACGTTAATCCTAATGATCTTCATTTTGGCACTCTGCTCGTTACTACGCAAAGAAGCCTAACCGTTTATAACCTGTCTCTTATACACATCTCCGAGCCCACGAGA
>JABXKR010000196.1 GCA_013619145.1 Psychromonas sp.
GGGCTCGGAGATGTGTATAAGAGACAGAAGTTAAAGTCACTTTCTGCGTCAGGCTGACCAAACCTCTATTTGCCTTTCGGCTGCACGCTCCCAAGGTAGCGGGAATTCTCTAATGAATCTATTATCGTCCACAATTGAAATTAACTCCAATCGTTTAAAACTATCAATAATTAGAGATTAATCGTAAATCTCTTTTAGCTCTTCGATTATAATATGCCTTTCTTCGTTGCGCCTTTCGCTATCGCCTAAATCTCTACCATCAACGCCATAAGAATTGCCATAATGTTTATTGCATTTTAACTTCGAGCCGTATTCATGCCCGTTGTGCTGATGCTTTTGGTTTTTATGATGCCTTGTCCTGCTCATTTTACACCTTCATGTAACTTATCGTGATTATGGTTAACTTTGCATTGTGCATAAATTCGCGCCCTAAGCGTCTTAGCGAACACCACAAGCTTTTTCTTTGATCCGTTGGTCATTGCGTCAAACTCAAGTTTAGTGAAGTTAAGGGTTGCTGTTGGCTGCCCTAGGCAGCCAACCGGCGCGTGAATAACTTCAACTGTAGAGCAAGCGCTTAAACTAAAGGTTATTAATAACATCGATAGTGATTTCTTCATCTTTTTTAACCTCCTTTAGTATTTCTTCCTGCTCATCTGAAATAACACCCTCTTTAAACTCTGCTTGTTCCGTCTGCATTTCACTTTTTTTATGTATCGTTTTATTTTCATGCTTTAACCTCGATATTTTTTTAGCTTGAAATGAAATTACCAACCAAAATCCACCAGCTATAAAAGCAAATGCAGCTGCGACCTTTGACCAAATTCCGCTAAATAAGCCAATCATTTCCCACCCGCCTTTGTGTGGTTCCTTCCAAAATAAATAGCACCAGAAGCCCCAATTAACACAGCCATACCATTGTAATCAATCACATCTCCAGTGTAGCTGGCCAGCCAAATTTTACCGAGACAGGTTAGCACTGTTAACATGAATGCAACTTTTGCGGCGCATGTTTTACCGTCTTTATCTTCATACAAATTTTTCATATTTATCCTTTGTTAAGTATTAAAACCAACTCATCACTATTACATTGCGTGCAAGTTTGCTTTGAATATTTTGGCTTGGTTGAATTAACGTCAAGATTCTCAACAACGTTATCAACCTCATGAGGATAAGCCCTAAACTTCTCGCCACAACGTGGGCAAGCGCCAGTAAACTCAGCTATGTTGGTGTTTCCGCATCTTCTCATGATATTTGCTCCTCGTGTGTACTTGAATGCTCAACAAGCCACTCTTCCACTTGCTCAACTGTTCCGTAAAATATGCAATTTCTATCCATAGACATGATATCCCAGGTGCTATTTATGCTATCGCAAATTACAAAGACTTTAGTTTTTTTAAGCATATTCATCAACCTTGCAGGCAGAGCTAAAACTGTATTATTTGATACTTTCATAATAACCCCCTTTTCATTTATATACTATGAGTATAGCATAGCTTCAATATTCCATATCACAAATTAAGATTAATTGCAAGATTGATTTATTATAAGAAAATTAGCGCTTATAATATAGTGTTATAAGCGCTGGCAATATAATTCGGCTAATACATCATTTTTTCTTGCTTGGAAATGCTATAACTTCCAAGCAATCTATGCCTTAACTTTGTCATGTGCGTTCTGTTTTTATATCGCCACGGAGGGGTCCACCAAATGCACCATGACCAAGTTATAGACTTAGGGTCATGGTAAGCAATGCAATAATGATCCTGAGTTGGGAAACTTTTTTTAGTGTCTGAGATTGAAAATCCTTTGATATACATATTTATTACCTTCTATAGTTTATGTGATGTATGATTTCATAGTGCGTTAAGCGCTAAAGATTCAGCTAGATTTTAATTGTAGTAACGAATTATAGCGCTGACATAAGCCTTTGCTAGCTCGTCAATTTTATTTTGAGCCAGTGCTAGCGATTTATCGCAATCAATAAAAAACGGCTCAGCTATCGCGCAAGGCATATCTGTATATTTCAATAGATGCCCGCCACGGTCGCCTGCTTTGCCTTCGTGAGCAACGTTGCAAGGCTTTAAACCTCTATCGTGCAATCTAAGGCATTTAACAATTTCATTTTGAATCAACCCAGCTAATCGCTTACCATTTTTACTTTTAACATAGTAAAGCGTTTCACTGCCATTTTGCTTTTTATTAAACGCGTTGCAATGTAATGAGATTGCAATATCCGCCTCAGTTAAATTTACATGCGCCGGCAACTCTTCGTAAGTTCCGTCACGATAAACCACAAAAGGTCTGATTCCACTCGCAACTAACAAATCTGCTATTTTCATCGCTAGAGTTTCATTAAACATAAACTCAGATACGCCACTGTTTTTATTTGATGCACCCTGACTAGCTTCATTGTGCCCGATTATTAACGCTACTTTTTTCATTATTCATTTCCTTCTGGTAGTTTTACGCCTGCGTCAGCTAGCTTGTAAAATATTTCTTTATGGTAACTATATGCAGCCTTCCAGCAGTTAATTGAATCGGATATTTGATATAGAGCGATAGCCAATTCTTCACGCTCTCTCGCTGCTTTTTGCTCTGGTGTTTCTGGTTTTGTCCACCCCTTGTGAGACTTCCTTTTACCACTGCTTACTGAGTTCATGTGACTTGAATTCAGTCTCATTTTTTTGCAAAAAGCATGAAGATTGTAAATATCAACAACACCATAATCCTTATGTTCCAGCTTGTAGCTTTTAGCTCTCGCCTTTATGTTGTTATCTGCATGGGATATAAATACACATGTCGCAGGTGAATAAATCTTATTGCCATCAACTAGCGTATCCTTATCCAAATGAAACCCTTCTACATAGTTAGTGTCAAACCATTCAGCAAAATTCTGAAAGTTGTGCCATTCGTCGCACACATAACACCCTGCGTATGTTGGTCTAGCTATTAGTGACGCTTCGCAATAACACCTCTTTAACATATTTGACCATGTGGAATATGATTTTGAAGGCTTTCCGGATGCGAAGGCAATATTGCGTCCACTGCCAAGATATCCAATGCCGTAAACTGTCCTTTCTATTTCACCAACCAACTCAACAGGTTTTTGCTTTGGCTGTAATTGCTCTTTAGCACCTTCGCGATAATCCATGAAATCTCCTTGTGATATGTTGTGCTCGCTCATTTCTTTAACGCATTGGTTGAATTCGTATCCGTTTATTTTATCTCGGCCATTTCCAGTAAACATCTGACCGCTTAAAGCGAATGGGTAAATTGCTTTGTATTGGTTAACAGCATCAACAATCTTTTGCTGCTTATCTTCCTGCTCTTTGCGCTCAACTACGTATTGCAATGATGGCACTTTTAGGTAGGCATCGACTGATTGACTGTGAACCGTATCAGAAAACATGCCAACAGTAGCCCACTTCATGTCATCTGCCCACTGTATATCTTTACTTGTTAGTTTCATGTTACATCCTTAATTTAAATGAATTTCTTGAACATCTGATTTAGAAATTGTTTTCCGCATAAATCCAGATTCAATCTTAATTCTGTATTTATCAACAACCTCCATCACTTCGATAACTTGGTCAAAATAAAGATTGTTAGATTCTCTTATTACTTTAACTTTATCGCCGCTTTTCATAAATGCCCCTTGGTTAACTGCCGCAATATCCACCATCACACTGCCTAGCAAACTCACGACCTTCTTTTGTGTTTTCATCGTAAGCAATATCACTGTCGCTTTCAGTTGCATCGCCTTTGAAAATGTAAGCTTCTGGCACAAACGGAGCTTTAAATCCGCGCTTACCATGACCCCATTCAATAGCCATCCTTACCCCAACACCGCCGCCAACACGATAAGGGCGAAACATTGTTCTAGGCTTCTCGTTTCTAGTGAATCCCATTTCAATTTCAATCTTTTCTATTTCATCTATTCGCGGATCATTTTTAGCCATGCATCCTAAATCAGTTTTATTTGCGCAAACACATGGATAGCACTCCATTGATGAGTGCGGCAACACTTCAAATCCTGCTCGTTTTATTAGCTCATCACGCATAGCTTCATCATGCAGGTAAAGAGGGTTCCACACATCACGACCGCCGTGTTTTGGCGATTCATCTTGATGTTGAGCAAGGTCTCGACGGTTTTGTGACTCTTCGCGCCTTCTGCCTGTGACAATGGTTAACTCGCAATTAGCATCAATTCTATCCAGTAATTCAAGAGTTGGCTTTTCTTTTAGCTCGCTTGTGCAAAACTGCATTGCGCTTGCTGGCATCGGCCAGCCCTTTTTGCGTTTTACTAATGCCTCCATACCTTCCGATTTAGTTTCAAAGAAAGTAATGCCGCGAGCAAAGCACCAGTCAGCAACTTGCTTTATTCTTTCTGGCCAATCCTTGCGCGCCCATCCAGTGTTATTGTAAACAACACCAAAGTCTAAGCCTTTTTCATACATCAATTGCATGTTTGCAATCGAATCATTCCCGCCGCTATTTGCTTGCAAATATTCCATTTCATTCTCCTTTTTGGTTAACTGAAGTATTATCCAACACTCCAGCTAATACCAATCGTTTATTTCTATGGTTATGTTGTTATTGATAGCTTTTCTTTTATCACAAATTAAAATCAGAGCGATCTACCAAAGTAACGCAATGACCCTTTGCATAAGCTCGCCATATAAATAAAACAGATCCTTTGTTATTCCCGCTTACTGGCTTTTGAGTTTCAGCGTTAATAAAGCTTAATCGACCGCTAATAAACCGAACCTCGTTACAGCTATCAAACGCTTCTTTAAACCATTTAACCGAAGTGTCTGCCGGTACTAGCATGACTGTTGTTATACCTTGCTTGTGCTTTAGAATCGTTGCTTCAACCCATGGCATAATATTTGAATACGGTGGGTTGCACCAATTAACACCACCCCATGATCGACCATATTTTAATGCATTTTCCTCTTGCGTAATCCAATCTTCACAAAAATGATTTTCATCACTAGAAGCAATATCGCAATTGAATCCAAACTCAAGATCTAACGTCTCAAATAACTGCTTAGGAGTTTGATATAAATCCCTTATGACCTCTGAAGTGTTGCTTTTATGTTCTGTATTCATCTCAATTTCCTTTTTAAATTGCGCTAATCATTAAAACTGTATCACCTGGCTTTGCTGTTATTCGCTGCCCCCAGGTTCTACGCTCTGTATCGCAAGGCTCTACCGGTGGTCTACCTCGTGGTTTTGACTTGCTTTTGCCTCTGGTTACCTTCTCTTCAATCAATTGCTCATGTAACTCAATCAGCCCCATATACTGCTCACCATCAACGCTGTAAACGGCGGGAGAGTGTTTAACACGAATTACTAAGCCTTTCTTCTGAAAAGCTCTTAGACGACCTCTAAGCGCGTGCTCTTCCATATCAACGCCAACCTTTTCTAAAATTGCATCTTGCAAGTTCTCAACTGTGAATTCAGTATCAAGCGTTATCGAATCGGCTATCTTTCTTGTGCTTACTATAGTGCTGTACTCAGCCATTTTTAAGCTCCTTTTTGTTAATTTAATTTACTTGATTTTTTATACTCAACTGGCTTTGATTTGTTTTTGTATTGCTCAATCTCATTTGATGCCATATCTTGAGATGTTGGCACAAAATGCCCGTCAATAAACCTAAAGTAAACATTTACACCTTTGATAGCATGCCGTGCTTTTGCAAGTATTATCTGTGCTATGTTGTGTGAGTTCTCGTCATGGGTAAACTGTCTGTGACAAAGCAAGATTAAATCGGCGTCATCCTCTAGGCGTGAGCTGTCTTTAATATCTGAGGCGACAGGTTCGCGATCATTAACAGGTCTTGCGTTAATGTTTTTACTATTTAACTGTGTCAATAAAACAACTGGGGTTTCAATGTCCTTCGCTAGCTGCTTTAACTTTCTGCTTACAGTGCCTAACGCTATATCGTGGCGAGACTCTTTCGGCAATTGAAGTAGCCCAGCGTAATCCACAACAATGCACGACAGGTCTGGATGGTCTTGCTTGTGGCGTTTGGCTGTTGCCATTATCGATTCAACAGTTAAACCAGCTTGATCAGTCATGTAAAAATTCTTATCTACAAGAGCTCCAAGCCCGTTCTCCATCATCTTCCACCCATTGTTATTGTTTAACAGTAATGGGTTTCTAAGATTTGACACTGGCAATTGGGACTCGCCACTTATTGCTCGCTCAACAACTTGATGATTTGACATCTCAAGACTGAACATTAACGCGCCAAGTCCACTTTTAACAACGCCACGTAATATTTTAATGCTAAATTCCGTCTTGCCGCTTCCTGGTGTTCCGCCTACAAGCACTAAATCGGTTTTGTTAAATCCGCCAGTGTTTTGATCTAAATCTGTTATACCAGTTAATACAACGTGATTTTCGTCCATGCCTTGCGCTTTTTCTTGTATCTTAACAACGTACTCTTTCGCCACTTCCTTAAAGCTCTGCGGTTTCTTGTCGCTAGTCTCAAGTAACAACCCATCAAATAAGCTTTCAATCGAACCAGCAACAGTTTCAACTTGGGTTATGTCTGATAGTTCATCTATCACCTTTAAAGCTTCTACAGAGCGCCTACGAGCCTCCATTAGATATGAAGATTGTCTAACTCTTTTTGCATACCCGATTATATTTGAAGGTTGCGCAGAAGAGCCGCCCATAATGTCAGCCAGCCAAAGCAAATCATTGTCGCTGCCCATTCTGCTAGATACGCCAACAACATCTACAATCTGCTGCTCATCGTGAAGCTGTTTGATCGCATCCCAAGCTCTTTGTGTGTTTTGATTACCGAACATATCAACCGTTAGTTTATCAATCACTGTTGACCGTTTAATCAAGTCCTTTGTTGATAATACAGCTGTTATTAAATCAAACTCGTATTGCCCAGTGTTAATTCTCATTTAGTCCTCCATAGCTTTAATTAAGTTATCTTCTGTCATGTAGTAGTCAAAAGTTTTAGGGTGGTAATTAACCCCGTTTTTCCCTACATTAGATTCTCTTGTCCACTTCCATTCTGGAGACTCAGCCACATGATCTATAAAAGCAAGTAACGTTTCAATATCAGCGCCGCTTTTAGACATTACTTTTTTAACTAGCGCCTTCCTTGTGTCTGTCATTTTTTTGATTGGCTTGTGTGGCATCTTTTTATTGTAATGAGACATTATTAGCTTGTAATCAATGCGCGGACTACTAGTACTTTTAGGATTGATGTTAGGAGTACTGTTAAGATCGTGTGACACACTGTCACCTACTAAGTGACTCTCTGTCACCTCAGCATGACTCTCTGTCACCTCAACTTCTTGTAAGTGACACAGTGACACCCCCATTTCATCACCGATTAATGTATAAAGTGATGGTCGATTAGGTCTTCGCTCAACCGTTAAAACATCCATTTTTTCAAGTTCTGATATTTTACGCATAAATGTTCTGTCGCTCATCCCGCAAGATAAAGCCATTTTTGATATTGAGTAATAGCTAAACCCATCATCATCAGCGTTGTTAGCAAGTTGAAGCAATGCAAGCTTTAATGGTGCGTTATCTATCGGTGTGTCCCATGCTAGAAACGTATATTTAGCGCTCATCGTTTAACCTCTGTTAAATCTGTTTTGCATAATATTTTATTTCCGCTTGATTGCTTGAAATTCACATTATTTTTTGCAAATTCTTGTACGGCCCATAATTGCCCACAACCGCCTCCAATATCATCCTGTCCAGCCGGATCGAAAACGCGAGTGTTAAAGCCCTTTTCAACTAGTTTCCCACTAAATGCAATTACCATGTCAACCTGACTTGAAACAGCGTCTGACATGGTTTCATCAGCTTCACATATGACAGATAGTGTAGCTTCCCAGATTCGCGGATCAAATAACATACGTAAACGCATTACATCATCATCTGAATTGTTATTTCCGTGAACACAATAATTAAAATATGGTTTACGACCAGTAGTTTTAAAGAACATAATCCCCATGATTGCAATTTCTTCAAGTGATAGTTTTGCTTTCATAGGCATGATTTGATCACGTGCCGCATCGGTAGACTCATGAACGCTGAACTGTAAACCAACTTTAGGTATTAATGTTGCTAATTCTAGCAAACAACTCCAACCACGATCTGTTTTTGGTGCGGCAGAGCTAATTAATAGATCTGCATGAGGTGCAATCTTATTGAATATATGGAATGCATCTGATACACATTGAATATTAAGAATAGGCTCACCCATTGACATAACCATAATTTGCATCTTTTTAACTTCAGATGGTTCAATATCATTTTCAGAAATCATGTGCTTAACCTGTGATACGATTTCGAGAGATGTTAAGTTGCGGCCGAAGAATTTACCAGTACCACAGAATGTACAACCCATAGGGCAACCCGTTTGAGTACTGATACACATAACAGTTCTTGATTCAAATGTTCCATATTTATAAAGAACAGCCTCAGCAATCGCATCATCTTTTTCAAAAATATATTTTTTAACATCAGAATCTGAACTTTTAAGTTCCTTAACTTTCGACCATGTTTGTTTAATATTCATGCTATAATTACTCCGTATATAAAAGTGATTGCCTGTGTCGAGCAGGCTTTATTTACATTTCTCTGCTTCGCTCATAAGCTCCGAAACAGGGCAGCCTATAGCGTCACAGTAATCTTTGATAGTTTCCATCTTCTTGATGCTATCGCTCCCTATAGCCTTGTTTATGGCTCTACAACTGATACCTTTGCGCTTTGCAAGTTCAGAAGCGTTTACGCCATACCGAAGCATGATAATTTTAAATCCAGCTGTTACGTTCATAAGACCTCTCTATTTATTAGGTTATACAATAGTACCAAATAGGAACAATAGCTACAACATTTAAATGGGCATATTTTTAAAATGTAATAAGTTTATAGGCAAACTCAAATTTTAATTTTTGCGTTTGCCGATTACCAGGCTAGCGATAATCTTGCTGTAGCCCAAGTGTTTATAGGCTTTGTAGGTGATCTTCAAATTGAGTTTTACGCACACAAAAAAGCCGCTCTAGGCGGCTGGTGGTTATTTGTTTATCTCCGTGTCGCTTCCGTACTTCTTGTAAGCTTCATTTCCAATCAAGCCACTTTTTATATGCTCAATGTTACCTTGATCATTTGTGATGAATTCACCTTTTGGCAGGTAAGTCCGTTTAAATCTATTGTGCCACTTTCCGTACTTATTCGGCTCGCCACTTGCAAAAGTCCCACTTACACAAGCGGAGCAAAGTTTCTTGCCTAAATCTAGCTTGTGCATCAATCTTTCACTATTTCTACAGTGAAACATGCTGCACGCTGTATTTTCTGCGCATCCGCATTTCTCGCATTGGAATATGCTCATCTTCTATCTTCCTTATGTTGTTGGTTGGCTCTATACATACTCCCACAGCTCTTGCTTGTCTATCGCAACCCATGAGTTATCACTTAGTTTCGCTTTTATTGGTGTGTTTGGTATTAACTGATTTAACCTGTTGCATTGTATTTCATAGTCAAACACATCTGTTTTTATTCCGTTTATCATCGCGTAACCAATCGGCTTTTTCATCTTCATTCACTCCTAAGTGACGCCAGCTTTTACACTGGCTGGTTGGTTGTTATTTGTTTACCATCGCTTACTTTTGCTATTTAGCTTTGGCTGATATGTTTGTGTGTATGGCAATTCTGGCATGCCTTTCCTTGATCTCTCGTTAGTGTACATTGAGATGTCAAACGCCTTAATTTGCTCATCTGCCCTTGCAGCTGCAAGACCTATTGAGTACATGGCCGATGACAGCATTACAATTCTCTTCATGTTCATATCACTCACCCCTTGATTTAAACTTGTAATACTTGGATTTATTAAGCACCCTAATAGCATGATTAACGCGAGCTTCCCACTTGTATTTATTTAGTTGTGAGCGCTTAGTTTGAATTTTTTGATTGCTCATCGCTTACCACCTTGATACTTTTGCTTGAAACCGTCACAGTAAGGTAAGCCACTTCCGCTATATTTCATTTCAACAACGTCTATAAGCGGGTATTTAACTTTATGATTGCAAGCTGAGTTTTGATTAGGCTTTTCGGCGAACTTGCAATTGATGCATTGTTTTTGTTTGCTCATGGTGCCTCCGTTATTTATTGTTAAGTGTGGTTAATTTAAAGCGTCTTTAATCGCCTTTTTACAGCTGTTACATATTGGTTTATCTGCTAGCGCTGCGTGTTGTGCGTCCTGAAACATCCAGTTTGATGGTTTCTTTCCACACCATGTTATTACTTTGTATCTTGGTAGTTTTTCGCCGTCATAATGGTCATATTTAATCACGCATGGCATATTACTTCTCCTGTGATTTAACAATACATTCGAGAATTGTCCGTGGGATTTCTTGTTTATCTGTAACACAAATATCAATGTCGTTATCACTCCCCATAAAGAACATATGATTATCTCCGTTACCGTTTTGTATAAGGCTCACTCCATGCTTAAGCATCAACGGACCGAGAATAGACCAGTCGAATGGGTTGTATTCTGAACACATAGGATCCCCCATGTAATAATGCGTAATAAACATAATTCCAGAATCGCTTGCTTCGATATCATAATCAACACCCTCAATCTCAGCGATCTTTTTTGCCAGCTCTAAATCTTGTTGGTTCATTTTGATTCCTCTATTGTCAGCAAATGATTTATTAAGTATTTCGCGAATTCTGGATATTGATCGCATTTTCTTAGTATTTCAGAATTTTTCGCCGAGACATAAGCATTATGTGCATCTTCTGGAGTTAAAAAGCTTCCTATGGACTTGCGCTTTGAGTCTATTGCAATTTGAGCAATGTAATTACCCCTTCTTTTGTCAGCGCAAACACCTATAGGGAACTCGCCCCTTCTTGCGCGACAATCCACAAGCAAGCTGTTTATAGCTGATGGCACAAAAAGGCACTTACTCGGTGAATAGCATTTGTTTCCGTTTTTTATTATGTCTTTATCCAACTGGTAGCCATCAACGTTATTTTCATTGAACCACCTTTCAAAGTTTGAGAATGTCAACCACTCCTCGCAAACATAGCAGCCAATGTATGTAGGTCGGCTTTCTTGGAATTTTTTGCTATAGCATCGCTTAAGCATGTGCTTCCACCTCATGTAAGCAGGACACCTAACCTCTATTCCGTTAATTAAATTGCTTGTTTTATAATCGGAGTCGTTAACTCCAATTCCGCAAACAAGCCCTCTTCTTGCCATGGAGCGCTTGCTTGCTGGTATTTTTACAAATGCGCTCATTGCTTAATTTCCTTCTTGAAAAGTAATGCAATTGCATCTGCAACAATGTCCTGGCGATTAGCTGACTTTGTTTCGCCTAGCTTTTTAGCCTCTTTTCTTGAGTTAACTAACTTTTGCAGTTTATCTTCTGCGTGCCCTAATATGTGAACCTGCTTTAACGCCATTTAAATATCTCCGTTGTTGTTTGATTCTTTTAAGATTACTCCAGTGCACATATATAGTCAAATTTTATTTGAAAATTACTTTAAAATTATTTGAGTATTTTACTTGACCTTTAATTTGAATGGTATTACTATTCACTCATCAACAGCGGAAACCCATCAGCAACCACAAGGAAATCGAAAATGAATAGTTCAACTAAGGCAGTAATTTTAGGCCAGCTTAACCATGCATTGCGAGATAATAAATCTGCGATCCTTCGTGGTCCAATCGCAGACTCTCTTTGTAAACGTCACATGCAGCAATCAAAGGTTTATCTGCAAAATGCAATTCGTGCTATTGAAGAGGGCGAGTAGATGAGAAAATATTTTCAACTTTCACCAGCAAGAAAGCGCGAGCTTAGAGCGAAGGGCTGGTTTACATTAGCAGTTGAAGCATTGTCATTGATTGGGCTTATCGCTTTAACCTGGGTTACTGTGGCATTAATTGGAGGATTATTATGAATACTGACGGAAATTTATACGCATTAAGACAGTACGAAAAACAGCAAGCGCAGGAAGATGCGAAGTGTGAGTTTATTGCTGATAAATCAGCAGAAATACAGGAAGCAATTCTTGACTTTAAGCTAGGTGAGGACGCTCCGTTTTTTAAAGATAACTCAGGTAACAAGCATGAGCTGTCTGACTTTATCGCTGACATGGAAATTGATGCGCACCTTTTTGCTGAATTCTTGAGTGGTGGGACATTGCTTAAAGATAAATTAAATACTCAGCTTGAAGAGTTTTGTGATGAAATCGCAGCTGATTTTGCTGATAACATGGAGCCAGAACCTTATGAAGATTATTAAAGTTGAAGATGCTGTTTACGATCTTTTAAAAGACTCAGCATCACGCCGTGGATTAAGTTTAATTGAATTACTAGAGCAAATTGCTGGTCGTGAGTACGAGCGCCAGCAAATAGAAAGCAGTAAGGGGTAGGTTATGACTGAATCCATCACAAGTATGCTTAAGCAGCCATTTCCATTAAGCGTTGTTCATTGGAGAACAGGTGCTACGAATGCAAAAAAACTAAAGTGTAAGCCGTGGGAGGCAACGTCTGGAATTGCACTGGCATATATAGACGCTAGAGATGTAATGAAGCGATTTGATGATGTTTGCGGCGACTATTGGCAGGTAGAATACCCTTTTGATGGATGCTGCCGAATAGGCGTGAAAATAGGTGATGAGTGGGTCTGGCGTAGCAATGGCGCAGGCGAAACTCAAGTTGAAGGTGAAAAAGGCAAATACTCCGACGCATTCAAACGCGCAGCTGTTCTTTGGGGTGTTGGTCGCTACTTGTATTACCTGCCAAACGTATGGTGCAACTTAAAAAATGGAAATATAGCAAACCCGCCAAAAATGCCATCATGGGCAATGCCAAAATAAGGAAAATAAAATGGAAATAGTAATATTTAAGGATCTAACAACAGAAGATCATCTTCAACAGTTAGAAGAAGCTGCAAAAAAATACGACGGACTTTACGTTGATATGGAAAATAAAGAAGAGCGTAAATTCGTAAAAGATAAAGCATACGATATACAGCAGCTATTAAAACAAGTTGATCGCAAGCGAATTGATGAATCGAAAAATTATAAATCAAAGGTTGAGACGGAAGCTGCGGCAATAAAGCTACGCCTTGAAGATGCCAACGCTCCGTTTATGATTTTAATCAATCAACACAAAGCAGAAAGAGCCTCAATCCTGGCAGAAGCAAAAGCAGCAGAAGAGGCGAAAGCCTTGGCTATTCAGATTGAAGATGATCACGAATTTGCAATTATGCATGATAAGATTGTCGATGTTGAAAAAGCAGAGGCAGCAGCAAAGCAACATGAACGAGATGAGCAATTAAAAGCTGACGCGATAGAGCAGGCTGTAATTGACGCAGAACGTAGCGCGATAGCAGCAGAAGAAAAAAGACTTCGCGATATTGAGCAAGCAACAGAAAACGAGCGAGCAAGGATAAACGCTGAAGTAGAAAGGCTAGCAGAGGAAAAAGCAGCCAGGGAAGCCAATACAGCACACAGAACAGGCGTTAAGACAGCAGCAAAGCAAAGCCTAATGCAACACGCAGGATTAACAGAAGCGCAAGCGATAGCAACAGTTAAAGCGCTTTGTGTGAAATCAATTTTGAACATAACAATTAACTTTTAATAAACCGGAGTAATAGAAAATGTCAGTAAACAAAGTTATTTTAATCGGAAACTTAGGCAAAGATCCAGAAGTGCGATACATGCCAAACGGAAATGCAGTGGCTAACTTTTCACTAGCAACAAGCGAAACGTGGAAAGACAAGCAAACAGGCGAAAAGAAAGAAAAAACAGAGTGGCACAAGGTGTCTGTGTTCGGGCCTCTTGCTGACATTGTTTCTCAGTATGTTAAAAAAGGCTCTAAACTTTATATTGAAGGCAAGCTTCAAACGCGAAAATGGCAAGCTCAAGACGGACAGGATCGATACAGCACTGAGATTGTTTTGCAGGGGTTTGATAGTAAGCTTGAAATGCTGAATAAAGTTGATGGTGGTACGCAACAACAGGCACCAGCACAGCAAGCTCCAATGCAGCAAGCGCCTCAACAGGCTCCGCAAATGGCACCTCAGCAACAAGCACCGGCTAGCTGGGGAAATGCACCACAACAAGCTCCAGTACAGCAGGCGGCACCACAACAAGCGGCTCCAGCGTATGATCCAAACACACCGCCGTATTAATTTTTAATTAACTGGCGGTTAATAGCCGCCTAAGGACTATCATGGGTGAATTTACAAAATGGAGCAAAGCCGGGATAACCGCTAAACCTGGTGAAACCGTTTCAATGTTCAGTGATGCAACTGAAAAAAGAAAAGATTGGAATCCTTCTGATTCAGATAAATTTAACTGCGAATGCGTTTCAACCGGTAAAAAATATATTAGAAATGTAAGGCACCTAACCGAGCATTGGTTTA
>JABXKR010000132.1 GCA_013619145.1 Psychromonas sp.
AGTTAATCCTATACTACCATATGTCTTCAAAGTTTTCTCCTTCTCCAGCTTTTGAATAATCCGTCGGCCTAGTTGCGAAAAAATCAGTATGAGTGACGCCCCCGGTAAGATGATAGAACCAATCAAGATTACCCGCTGCTTTGGTGTCATAAGCAAAATACGATCCCAAGTCAACGTAACCCAATTCAACAAGTTTTTCATTTGTTCTCTTTTTTATAAAGTGTTTTAAGTCATTAGCCGATATACCTTCGATATCTCCAGCTTCAAACATTTTGTCAATATACTTTGTTTCTAATTTAATCATTGTCTCAGCAGCTTTTATAATATCTTCACGACATAGGTTTAATAGCTGACCGTCTTCAACGCACATTTGACGAAACAATTGACAACCCATTTTACTATGCAACGATTCATCTCTTACTGACCATTTCATTTGCTGTCCAACACCCTTGAGTAAATTGCGTAGCTGAAAACTATACAGAACGGCAAAAGCTGAATACAAACTAACTCCTTCTGCGAAAGCAGAGAAAACCGCGAGTGACTTGCCAATACCAATAGAGCTTGTACCGTCGTAAGCAACAAGATTATCAAACCTTTGTGCTGTAGCAGGTTCGTGTAAAAACGCTTCATAGTCTTCTAGTTTTAAGGTTTCGTTTAAATAGCTGTAAGCAACAGCGTGAATTGTTTCTTGTGAGCCAAACATCATAGCCATTTGCTGTATCTCATGCTTAGGAAACCAACCAACTACTTTCTGTGTCCAATAATCTGATACCGCGCATTCCGTCTGTGCAAAGCCGAGTAAAATGTTACCGACCAGGTTTTTCTCTTTGTCATCTAGTTTTTCGTTCCAATCTTTAATATCGCTCTGCATTGAGATTTCAGTGTGTAACCAAAATGCTTGAGCTTGTTTTAGCCAACCTTCTGTGTAGTACTCAGGGTACTCAAAAGGTTTGTAAGCTACTCTTTCATCAAATAATCCCATCTATATTTATTATATGTTGTATTGTTCCTAATTCAGTCTTCCAGGCGTCCATATAAGCCATCATATCTGCTTTTGTTGTTGATCTTGATACATTACGCATGTCATCTAAAATAGACCGTATAAACAGGTCTATCGTGTGAAACTGTGTTTCAGTGTCTTGAGTCATTATTTGTAAAATGTTAACGCTACATCCAATAGTGGTATGTATAGCACATGAGTGGTTTGTTCTTCCTCGTAGTACGTCCTAGCTCCTAACAATACACCAGGGTAAAAGCCAACTTCTATTGACCAAAATTTAATATCTTTCTTATCTAATTGCATAACATTCTATTTTATATTCGTTTTGTAATTCTATTAATTCACTGTATTTAACTTTGCCTCGTATTTCCCAGCTCCATTTAACAAACTTTTCAATTTGTCGCTCGGCATACTTCTGTCTAGCTATCCTTTTTGCTTCCCAAGGATTAACCTTACTGTCTCGTCGCATTCTGCTTGATTTTGTGGTTTATAAATTGTATATCCTGGAAATTGATTTGTTACTAATTGCTTAAATAACTTCCAACGCATAGGAAAACTTTCATTTGCTCTGCCTTTAGTTTCTATGATAAAATCCTCACCAATAAAGTCTGGAGTGTATTTAATACCTAATACTTTTTTTTGTCCTCTATCAATTAGTTCACCTTTACCATTAGCTTGTTTTTCTATGCAAATGTTTGGTAACGTAAAGCCTTCTATAAGTTGAAACACTTCTACTTCATACAATTCAAACAATCCAGCTTCTTTCAAAGCTATGTACGTATTTTTCTCTAAGCCTGACCGAAATTGAATCCCATCCATGCTAGCTTTTTTAGCACGAACAGGACCTCTATTCTTTTTTGATTTAAAGCGTTTCATTCTTAACAAATGATCCGTTAATCATTGATCCCTTACGCTTGTTTATAACATCATAAGCGGACTTTATACAATCTTCGATAGTAAAGCCAGCTAAATGAGCTAAGTTAGTTAAAACAACAACCATATCACCAATGCCATCTTTTAATTCAACAGGATCATTTTTAATGATTGCTCTTGCAACTTCTCCAGCTTCTTCTTGTAGCTTTACATATTGTGTTTTAACGTCACCTTTTTGATACAATCCTCTTTCCAAAGCCCAATGTCTTATAGCCGGAAATATACATTTTGCACATTCTGTTGTAACAGGATCTCCACTAACAACATCATATACAACATCAATCTGTTCTTGTAAACTTACAATAGACGGATTTTTTAAAAACTTCAACATAGCTTTGTTATAAACATAACATCTACCTTTAGTGTATTGCGAGTCTCTAACGTTTCTTTTAATCCATTCTATTAAAGCATCGCTAACAACTATTTTATCGTCAGTGTTAAGCTTTATTGTTTCGCCAATGTTACGTTGTAAGAAATTTGTTACATCAAACGACCAACAGGGGAATGTTGTAGTCATATCAGTTACATTAATTTTAAACTTAGATTTTTGCTTTGATTTCTTTTGGTTGTTCCATTTCTTACCATTCATAAGATCTGCATAAGTCATTTGGTCTACTTTATAGCCTAAGCTTTTTTGATATGCAATCTCTAATTCAGATGCTTCTTCCATACTTCTAGTTGCGTATAATATTTGAACTTCAGCAGGATCATAAC
>JABXKR010000199.1 GCA_013619145.1 Psychromonas sp.
GGTAAATATACTTATTTAATTCATCAGAATATTAATGAAGAGCGGGATTTTATTACCTCGCAAGGAGCGTTACATGCGTTCAATCAAAGTATTAAAAAAACCACACCTCATATAGCGTTAAATCCTGAATTTTTATTTACTCAGAAAACGATCCCTGACCCTGATGGTTTTGCTGAGCATAATGGCAGCAAACTTAGTTTCTCACAGCCTTTTTCAGCGATTAAATTTGAAACTAAACTGCTGAAAACCAAAAATCCATTTTTCAACCCTATGATGTCCCCTTTTACTGAAAATATGGAAAAAGATGTCTTTACGTTTTTTAAGCCTAAAGAAATCATTGTTAAGCGTGTACAGCATATTTTAAATACTTATTTAGGCAAAGCACCTGAACAGATAAGTATTAAGCAGGTATGCCAAGATTTGCATATGAGTTCAGCAACATTACAACGACATTTGGCCAAAGAAGATCAAACATTTAAAAATATACTGGATGAGTTAAGGCGCAAAAGTGCGATTAGTTTATTACAACATTCAGACTTTCAGATATCTAAAATTAGTGATTGTTTAGGCTATGCTAATGTCACCTCATTTAATCGAGCTTTTAAACGTTGGTTTACGTCGACTCCCTTAGATTTTCGTAGGGGGCAAAGCGGAAAACTTCAATAGTTATTCAAATAGGTATCTGTTAACCACCGTATATCAGCTAGCTTAATAAGCAGTTGTGGCATTGGTGGTGTTTGTTAATCACATGATAAGTGCCATGCATTGAATTCTTAACATTACTTCTCATAGTGTTTACCCATGTAATAATACCATTCTAGATAAATATCTGATCTTTTATGCTGGTTAAAATCAACCATCTCTGCGTTATAAGTTTTGTCAAGGGAACAACCATTTACTGCAACTCATGCCTTGATATGATTGATTTTTCCTACGCCTAAATTGACCACTTACTTACCTAGAATGGTATAAAAGATAACTCGACACAATCAGCTCCTCCGCCAGTTATAATGGTTTGGTGAAACTGTCTGCATCTTCAATACCATAAAAACAAGAAAAACCATCTGAAACCATCTAAAACCACTAATAATTTGGCCGTAATATTAGCCTTTGCCCAGTGGATTAGTTGTTGTTTCTAAAATCCTTTTACAGCACTGCACGCATGTGAACGGGAAGACCTGCTTCGTTCATTGAGACGGCGGAAATAAAAGGCAGTTTCCCTTTAGCACCTCGACATCTATCACCATGTTTTACACCTCCTCAATAGGCAACATCAAGCTGGACAAGCCATAAAGTGGATTCTCATCATCACACACTTTCACCGCTTGCATCTGCTTATATTTCGATCGCCAAGCCACGTTATAAAACAGAGCAAGTTGTCTTGATAGCGCTAATACTGAAATACCATTGGCTTCTTTGATAAGTTTACAACCATTTCTATTTCCTATAAGTCGCACATTTAATGTAACACATGTCACACAGATATACGCACAAGGGCAAATGATAAGTTCGTAAGGCCTACTGATAACCTAGCTAACCTTCTCTCTGTTTAAAATGTTTTCTCCTGCCGACAAAGGCTCGATATAACAAAAGTTAAACAAATTAAATATTATAAAGGATAATTATATGAACAAGTATGGAATGAAATTAAGCTTAATTGCTCTGGCAATCACAGCAGGAACAGCAGGAACAGCACAAGCAAGTGATTCTGATTTTTATGGTTATGGCCGCGCAGGCTTATCAACGACGGCCGATGGCGGTGAGCAAGCCTGTTACGGCAATGGTGCAGCTGGCCATTTTACTGGCCGTTTGGGTGATGAGTGTGATACATACGTAGAGATGGGATTAAATAAAACTGTCTACGAGAATGATGGACAGAGCTATCTTGTCGATACCATGATCTCCTATCAAACAG
The DNA here is from genome assembly GCA_013619145.1 of Psychromonas sp. GTDB lineage: Bacteria > Pseudomonadota > Gammaproteobacteria > Enterobacterales > Psychromonadaceae > Psychromonas. The sequence continues at coordinate 1,916 of JABXKR010000199.1, forward strand.
CCGACGGTGCGCAAAGAAATGATTGGCAGTCGGTTACGCAACCAGACCAACCAGACAGCTTAGGTAATATTGCATTACGCCAATTTAATCTCCAGGCAAGCGGTATTTTCGATAGTATCCCAGAAGCAACGCTTTGGGCAGGTAAACGCTTTTATCAGCGCAAGGATGTTGCTCTTCTGGATCTGTTTTACCTGAATAACTCAGGTTACGGCATCGGCTTGGAAGGCATCTCTATGGGGGCAGGAGAATTATCACTAGCATGGATGAATGCTGACCATGATTCAAGCACAGGCAAGATGAATGCTAACGGTTGGCGTATTGTTGAGCAGAACAAATTGGATATCCGCTATGGCGGCCTAAATGTTGCAGGTGGTGTTCTTGATCTCGCTGGTATCTATGGCATGGTTGATCTTACCGATGTTCAGGATAACGCTGGTGAAGGTGATGACGATGGTTATTTCCTTACAGCAGAGTTGAAGCACGAACTGCTCGGTGGCTATAACAAAATCGTTTTACAGTATGGTGCAGATGCCCTGGGTGCAGCGGCTTGGGAGAACGCATCAGGTAGCCAGTTGAGCGCTGCTACTATGTATCAAGGCGACCTGAAGGACTCTTTCCGTATTTTAGATTTCGGTAGCATTAATCTGAGCGATAACTGGGAACTAGCATATTCAGCCCTTTATCAACAAGCTAGCGCCGTTTCATCAAATGCGCCTAATGATACTGCTGAGCGTATTAGTGTTGTTGTGAGCCCTAGTTACAAGTGGAGCGAGAAAACAAAAACAACCTTAGAAATCGGTTACGATGATGTTCAAGAGACAGATGAGTTCGAATCCATAGACCTGCAAAAGGTTGTTGTCGCGCAAGAGTGGACGGTGCCTGCTGGTAATAATTCTACTATTCGTGTCTATGCCGGCAGCTTTTTCGGTGAGCAGGCTGAAACACGCCGCACGGGTAATAGCGAGGGTGATGACGGCAATATCCGCTTCGGAGCGCAAGTTGTAGCGGCATGGTAAAGCTTGCTATAAAAAAGTGAACATTTAGATAATATTATTTAAGGTAAAATTATGAAAGTAATTAAGTTTTATCTGTCCCTGCTGGGAGTCGTTTCTCTGCTTGCCGGTTGTGGCAGCGGAAGTGACGATAACTGGCAGCATCCGACAGAAGTTAAGCAAACAGAAAAATCGCTGGAGTTTCCTAGTGATTTTATCTGGAGTTCAGGCACGTCTCACTTGCAGCATGACGGTACGGCCTGGAAACAGGGACGAGGCATGAGCCATTTAGGTATGTTCGGTCAGTCCTTTAGCTACGGTGAAACGGTCGATGTGGTTAACGATTTAGGCTCTCATTGGAAAGAAGATATCCAGGATATGAAAAAGGCGGGTCTTCAGGCCTATCGTTTTTCATTGGATTGGGCATGGATCGTGCCCACTGGTTTTCCTATTCAAATGGATATGACAACCGGTCAGCCCGTTCTTGATGAAAATGGTAATACCATTAGTGCCGTAAATCAGGTCGCGATCGACTGGTATAATGCCTATATCGATGAGCTGGTCGCTAATGGCATCAAACCGACTGTGACCCTGTATCATTACGACATGCCTATGACTCTTGCTTTTATGGGGAGCTTTAAAAACCGCCAAGTAGCAGAAATGTGGCTTGCATTTACTCAGATAGCATTTGCTAACTTCGGCGACCGCGTGACCCATTGGTATACCTTTAACGAGGTCATCAACGGGGTTATGTTGGATGGGATAATGTCTACCATTTTAGATCTAATCGCCTCCGGAGGGCAAATCTCAGGTGACCTAGGTAACTTATTAGCCTCGAAATCGAAGTCTGATATGATCGGTGAGAATCTGGATTTCATCCATAATGTCATGTGGGCTCATGCCCGTGCGATGGGTATGGCTAAACAGATGCAAATTAAAGGTAAGGTAGGCTTTATTAACACCTTTATTGTGCCAAAAGTTGCAGGTAATGATCCTAGAGACGTAGAAGCCGCTCGAATATATTCTCTGCTGAACAACGATATGTTGACCATGCCGATAAATGAAGCGAAATATCCGCAAGAGGTCATGGATCTGTTGGCCGAAGAAGGCTACTCGATCAGTTACCCGGCAGAGCAAGTTGCCCAGGAGCTTCAGTTTATTCAACAAATGGGTACTGATTTTGCGGCGATCAATTACTATGGCCGAGAAATCGTCAGTCACTCAGAGGTTTCGCCATTTGGTGATGACCAGCAGTTTGAATTACTCGAACAATCGGTGCTTGGTGTTTATAATGCGACACCATCCAACGACTCAACGCCAGCCTTTGCGTTATCTGACGGTTATGATCCTCAAGGCCTGTACGAAACACTAATGTGGATGTCAGATAACCTGCCTGCAGGCACGGATCTGATTATTTCCGAAAATGGTGCTGGCACTAAACCGGATAATGGCAATCTGCTGTTAAGCGGTGTAGAGGATCGCTTAACAGATGATGGCAATGTGCATGATCCTAAGCGAATCGACTTTATTAAAGGTCATATTTCAGCTGTTCATAAAGCGATCCAGGACGGTGCTAACGTGACAATGTACTCAGCATGGTCTCTGTGGGATCTGTGGGAGTTTACCCGTTTTAACAACGTCTTTGGTTTGATTTATGTTGATTACGATGATCCTGCACGTACACGCTATAAAAAAGATAGCTTCTACTGGTACTCGGACGTCATTAAGACTAATACGTTGAAATTAGGGCAGAACCATAACTTAATTCATCAAGTTGAACAGGAGATGAAGCTGGAGAACTAGTCCTGCCTGGTTAAGACTAATACTTTGCTATTAGCCTAAACTGTAATAGCTCAGACAGGTTGTTGAAAAACCCAGTCTGAGCTGTTTTTTTTGGCTAAATGTTTATACTAAGCGAAGTAATATATACCTTCAGTGATCACTAACTAGTCAGTTTATACGCAAATGCGTTTACCGCCCTGACAATATACGCCTTTCATTAGCTTTATTATCCTAAATTACTGTATAACAAAGGCTCTGTTCCTTTTGTGGCGGCAACGTTTACAGGGGAGCAAAATTAATTTGAGGAGGGAAAATGCAAGGATTCAAGACATCAAAAACTGAGAGGACCTCATATGCCTCTTTCTTCTTTGGTCAAAACCTTCTGTATATTATCGTAGTGCAGTATCTAATGCTGTTTTACACGGATGTACTGGGAATCAGCGCAGCTGCCGCAGGAACTTTATTCCTGATAACCCGTGTCTGGGACGCGGTTAATGATCCTATTATGGGAATTATTATTGATAAAATTAATTTCAAAAAAGGAAAGTTTAAACCCTGGATTCATATATCAAGTTTAGTCTTACCACTAATAGCAGCAGGATTATTTTTCAACCTTGATTTATCTCCCACAGGCACATTAATTTATGCTTATGTAACCTATATTCTATTCGGAATGATTTACACAATCAGCGATGTTCCGGTTTTCGCATTATCAACAACTATGACAGACAATATTGATGAGCGGAACACCTTGCTGTCAAGAGGACGAATGACAGCAGCTCTGGCGGCATTCTTCATCGTACTGTTTATACCCATGACATCGAAATTTGGATGGACAACCACAATGGCTATATATAGTGCATTAGCTTTTATTACCATGATGCCCCTTAAATTTTTTGTTAAAGAGAGAGTCTCCGTTGAAAACCGAAAACCAACAACTCTGAAAGAAATTGTAATTAACCTCCTGAAAAACAGGTACTTACTTGTGATTAATCTTTCATTCCTGGTTGCAGGCGTTTTAAATACCGGCGCGGCGGCCAACTACCTGGCAATATATAACCTCAATAGCAAGAATTTGATCCCGCTATTTATGTTGCTGTCGATTGTCCCCATGCTGGTGACTGCAGTATTTATTCCAAAACTTATTAAACTATTCGGCAAAAGGAAATTATTAATCTTCAGCTATGGTTTAGGGACTATCTCCGGGGTAACGCTATTTTTTGTCGGATACGACAGCATCGCTCTTACCATCTTCTTCAGGGTAGGAATGTCCATCGGGATAACCATTCCAGCTTTATTAAAAGGGATCTACGTATCCGATTGCATAGAGTATGGGGCTTATGCTATTGGTAAAAGAGCAGAGGGGATTTCATTTTCTATTCGAACCCTTGTAAGCAAATTGTCCGCAGGATTGGGTGCTTTCTTTATTGGGATTTACCTGGAATTTAGCGGTTTTGCAGCTAATGTGACTCAGACTGAGCGTTCCCTGGATGGAATATTTGCGCTTAACAGTATTTATCCTGCCATCGGTATGGCGCTGGCATTACTGATTGTTCTTCTTTTCTATGATCTCTCTGAGAGCAAAGTCCAGATGATGGTTAATGAGATGAGTAATAGAGCTGAAACAAATAAACAATAATAAGGTAAACGGTCGGATATCCCGCTCTGTGACGTTGTTATCAAGACCCAATTCTTCTGAATCAGGGTAGCAAATGAGCTTATCCCATTGATTGAGCGTGTAGTAAACGGCTCCCCCAGTTTTACCCGCAGCTTACTTGCTACATCTAATTATGTTTAAACAATAAAATATAGTAATGGCTAAGGCCTTTGAGTCTGGGTGATAACATGAAGAGTTGATATTCTCTTTGAACAATTAGTCACAGCTAGCTGGCTACTCCAATTTTGCAAGAGACAGTGCGCTATAAAAAATACAGATTATTGAAATGGACTTAACAGATATGAAACAGCTATCTCTTACTCGATAAGACAATTGTCCAAGAGATGTTTGCCTGGATTACAAAACAAAAAATCGCTATTTGTCTGCAAAAACAGAGCCTAAATCAGTTAAGCAAGCACACGAGGCTTACAAACTAAGAATTAGGCCTTGACTGGAGGTAAGGCCTAATTCATCAAAATGATTACAAAAAAGAACCAGTAGCCATTACGCCACTATCATCAATTAAGCGTTCTCAGGATTAGCTACCGTATTCACCTTAGTCGCGTCAGAAGCTGAAACTTTAAACACCGGACCGGCTACCGCTTGATAATCACGGCTAAACGCAGTATCTATGTATTTGAATTCTGCCGTCGTTTCCTCTTTAGTGAAACCTAATAGCAAAAAGCCACGGTTAGCCAGGTTAAAGTATTCTGTATCCTTACAGGCTTCACCCAGCAGTGGTGCCAGAGTTTTGGCCCACTCAGTGTCCAGCCCGAAATAGGATTCTTGACCATACGAGCTGATCGAGCCGATTGCAAACTCGACACCAACAGATTCTCCATTTTCAAGGGTCAGGTGGTTGGCCCAGAAGTTGTGCGTATCACCCGCTAGTACAATCAGGTTAGAGTCATTATCTTTGGCTTTTTGTAGTAGTGCAGTACGCTCTGTATTGTAACCATCCCAGGCAGTTGAGCGGAATGGAACAGTCGCGGAAACCAGCTCTGCGTCTCCTGCTTCAGGAGTACCGGCAGCGATACGCTTCTGCGCTGCAATCACATCTTTATAGCCTACTTCAATCTGAGCTAAAACAGCTGGATCCATTGGCGCACCGTAGAACATAGTTGGGAATCCGTGCCCGAAACAATTCAGGAAAGGCATTTCCGGCATCTCCAGTCTTGCCATCGGCACCTGTTGACCAAGTACCTGCCATTTAGCCGTTGACTCAGACAATTTAGTTTCCAGCCAATCGAACTGCTCCTGCCCCAGCATACTGCGCGTTCCGCCTGTTTCGGCCAGTAAAGGACGGAATTCAGGACTAACCCCGGTAATCATGGTGAGATAGCCGTTATCTTTGTAGTTCTTTGGATCCATTGTGAAGTGCTCAAACAGATCAACAGGCAACTCACGGCCGACAACACGCGTATCCATCATAATCAGATCAACTAGATCACCGTACTTAAACTGACGTTTAATAGTCAGGTTATCATCTAATGCAGCTGGACGGATTGGTATCCATTCAAAGTAAGTCTGCAGCGCAGCGGCACGACGCGGTGCCCATTCGCCTAATTCGTCACTATGTCCATTTTCATCGTAATTAGTAGTACCACCCAGGTAAACATCGTTAGCTAACTCGTGATCATCCCATACCGCGATAAACGGTACTTTATGATGTGCTTCCTGCAGCTCTGGCTCAAGATGATGCAGCGCATAACGGCTACGGTAATCAGCCAGAGTAATACATGGACCGTCAAGACCGGTTTTTCGTTCAACGCCGCCAGACTCTTTAGTGAATTTCGCCGCATTAGAGTGCGAATCACCATACTCATAGATGTAATCACCAAGATGCAGTACCGCATCGAGATCATTTTGCTTAGCTATTTCTTTGTAAACATTGAAGTAACCACAGTGGTAGTTAGCACAACTAACCACAGCAAATTTAGCTTGAGCAACGTCACCTTCTGGCAGGGTACGGGTTTTCGCAACGGCAGAAACAGTTCCATTACAAATAAAGCGGAAGTAATAATCGGTTCCTGCAGCAAGGCCTACAGCATCAACTTTTACGGTAAAGTCACGTTTATAGTTAGTGGTAGTATTACCTGTACGGATCAAATTTGTAAACGCAGCATCGGTTGCAACTTCCCAACCAACTCGCAGATCGCCGAATGTATCTAACGTTTCACCAGCTTTAAGTATAGGGGTAGCACGGGTCCACAGGATCACTCGATCGCTGAGCGGATCACCACTGGCAACACCGTGGATAAACGTAGCCTTGTTATTGTCGATCGGTAATGTAGCCGGATCAGCACTGTCACCACAGCCAGCCAGGCCAGCAGAAACGACCACTGCACCAACACCTGCTACAGACATTCTCAAAAAATCGCGACGTGTAAATTTATTGCTCATAACTATTAGTTCCTTGTTCTAAGTGAAAAATTGCTATCTGAAATCCGCTGAACTGTCTGGCTGCAATAGCTGTCAAACACTGCTGCCGGAAAATGCTTTAGCAACAGCACCTGGATTTGATTTTACTGTTCAGAATGAACACAATTAATGGAAGGAATTAGACTATTTCAGTTTTGATACAAAGCGTTTATCATTATGATTCTTTAGCTTACCATTTACATTCTTACGCTTTTTATTTGACCATCATCACAATTCAAAATAAGCAGTGATTTATCCAACAGCTTTTTTTTCATGCTGCTATACGTCACGAGGACTAGGCAGACAACTGGGCCTGAAGGGAATTACAATACCCGCAGCCTCTCTGTATATTTTGTTAATATATTACTTGCCTAAAGGAAGGTATTTATAGGGGTAAGATCTTAGTTAAGTGCAAATCAAAAGGACGTTTATTCTCCCTATACTCAACTGAGCTATAGGGCCAGAATAAAAAATCTACTACATACTATCTAGGGCAGTGCCATTAGCTTACGCATGTAGTAGCTGAAAGAGTGCATGGATTTATATGTAAGGAGTGGTAGTACAAACTGACCCCTACATATAATGACGATACCATGCTACCGTTCAACTTCGTCAGTTTGCTTTTAAATTGTCAAGCCAGATTTACAACCTAGCTCAGGTTGGCGGTTTCCTCTTATATTTGAAGGACATTCCATAACCTGCTGAAATAACCTCGCCTTTATTAAATACACTTAGTTAAATGCATATAATAAAAACTTCCGCATGTTCCCTTTTTCATGATAAAAGTAGCTATTCAAAAAGACAGCCAGGACTCTCACCTGGCCAAAAATCAAATAAATCAAGGTGTAATAGTGCACAGTATCTTGCATACTTAAAAGGACGTTTATTCTTCCTATACTCCTAAGCTAACAGCGTACGAAATACTCCTTCTTTACATTTGAACCACTTTTAAAATATGTGTTAACCTTGCGTATTCCAATCATAAGAATTAGTTGCAGTTGATGGACGCTGTTTTAATGCTATTACTAGACCACCATCTATGTTCTCCTGCGTAATCCAATCATAAGAATTAGTTGCAGTTAATGGATGTTCTTTTAATGTGATTTTCTCACTATTAACCGTTTTAGCACATACAGTAACTAAGGTATTTGCACTTGTCATTTCACCATTGGTGTAACAAGGTGCAGATGGAGTTCCGCCTGTCGCTAATGCTGAACCACTAAACGCAATTGCACATAAGATTGTTAATTTTTTCATAATATTTCTCTCTATTTTAAATTAATGTTAATCATAAGTTTTGAAGGCCCCTGAGGTGCTATGCCTTCCGATGCCCTAGTCAACTTAGTGTTGATTGGACACCCTTAGATTATTCCAACTTAGCGAGAAAGCGCTTACCTTTATTATTCTTAAACTTATCACTTGAGCTCTTACGTTTTTTTATTTGATCATTGTCACAATTCAGTGTGACTAGTGATATATCCAATAGTTATCTTTTTCATTCATATACTTATCACTTAGCTTCAGCCAGGCGCTTGCGTGAGATATGTCACAATAAATATCAGCTAACTATTTATTATCCGCAAATTCAGTGCCATCTGTTGACTGGATTAAAAACAGAAATGAAGGTGCGAATTCACTCAATATTGCCGGTTCTGGATCTATCAGGCAGCTGTAAAACTGCAATAAAGTCTCACAGAAATATAGTTTCATGCTAAATAAGGATGCTGAATAAGGATGCTAAATAAAATGACAGGATATTTGACAGTAAATAGAGAAAGGTATGGTTTACCTTTCTCTTTGCCTCCTGAACTATTTACCCAAAAAATAATAACAGGTCGTTATATACAGAAGTTATGTAAAGAACATGGAATCAATATCACCACTCCTGTTTTTATACCAAGGGGAAGAAAAACCGTCCCCTGTTTATATGGTGAATTCATTTACAGTTCAAAGTCGTTTGAACTTAGTAGTTATCAATCATTCAAAGAAATTTCTCAAGAGATAAGTAAAGGTTGTTGGTTGAGTTTTATTCTTGTCTCGGATATTGCCTCCCCAGAAATTGGAAGTGAAGGCTCTTTTGAAGTTTCCTTTTTTACAGAAGCTAGATTTTAACCTGATACTTTCTCGCTGCTGTGAGTATTATGGGCACTAGTGTTGCAATAACTGCAATGCAACTTAATCCGATCGCAAGTTATTTGTAAACAACAATAATATCAAGGTGATTAAAAATGAAATATTGGTGGATATTGATAATCTGTTTATTATCCAGACCGATCAACGCCATGATTGCAGAAAAACCATTACATGTTGCTCTATTTACACCACGAAGTGCACAAGATGCATTTTGGGGACCAGCAGAAGCCTTTGCCAAGGCCACTGAGCAACAGTTAAATATCGTAATCAGTGTCTATTACAGCAGAGACAGTCGAAAACGTATGTTAGAAAACCTGTTACAGGCTAAAGAAGATGGTGTAGACGCTGTGATTTTCCCCAACTTTAAGCGTAATGCTTATGAAATGATACGTAGTGCCGAGCGGTTACAACTGCCTGTTTTTCTTTTAAATGCGGATATTACAGATAAAAATCGCTCACTAATTGGAGAGCCTCAGCAGAAATATAAATACTGGCTTGCCAGTTTAATACCCGCGGATGAAAGTGCCGGTTATTTACTTGGAAAATCTTTAATCAAACGAGCTCGGGAATTAGAATTACAAAATTCTGATGGTAAGGTCAATATCGTTGCAATTAATGGCACGTTGGCAGATAGTCCCGCAATTGACCGTCTAAAAGGACTAAAAAGAGCAGTTGCCGATGACGGTAATGTAGAAATTCTGCAGTCGGTACATTCTTATTGGCGACAAGATACTGCTCGCTACCAAGCAAACCGTTTATTTCAACGATTTCCTGTTATCCATGTTTATTGGGCTGCCAGTGATTTAATAGCGATTGGTATTAATGAAGCACTGAGCAAGCAGCAGCAAGTACAAGAAAAAGACTATGTTACAGGAGGTATCGACTGGTCTGAAGAGGGTATAAAAGCGATTAAAGAGCACCGTATATATACATCTATAGGCGGGCACTTTATGGATGCAGCCTGGGCTGTACTAATGTTGCACGATTACTTTAATGGTATTCCGCTGGGTAAACAGAAACAATTACATTATGTATCACAAATGCAACGCTTAAATCTAAAAGATATAGAGATACTGCAATCACGAATTCAACAAAGTAACTGGCAAGGTATCAACTTCAGGAAAAAATCAAAGTATTACAATTCGACGCTTATTGAGCACTCTTTTGTACCTAGTGAAATATTAAATGAAATAAGAGATTTAGATGAATAATAGCAAACTATTTACAACACGTGATGACTTACAGCAATGCTCCTGCCGGGCAAGGCAAGAAGTAGCTATCTTCGGCGTTTATAATTTATGCAGACTGACTAGATCTTCGCTTTATACTAAAAATCTAGTCAGTTATTAAATTGATAATTCCGAATAACCAACTGGCTTGGCTATAAAGCATCGATTCTAAGTTTAAAATAAAAGCTAAGAATTATAATTAATCTAATTAAGCAGCAGAGTTAATCTTAATATAGTTATCAATCATCTCCTGGGTAACAAGCGCTACACCATTTTCTGATATCTCGTAATATTCCTTATCAGTCTCATAATCGTAACCTATTGTAACTCCATCTGGAATAATGCAGTCTTCAACAATTAAAACGTTTTTCAATTTGCAGTACTTGCCGATAATCACGTTAGGTAATACAACACAACGATCGAGAACACTATGTCGTTCGACAGTTACACGCGTAGAGACCAGTGAATTTTCTATTTTTGCACCTGAAATAATGCTTCCCGCACAGATTACACTGTCGACTGCTTGACCACGGCAACCATCATCATTAAATATAAATTTAGCGCCAGGCAACTGTTCTTGAAATGAATAAATAGGCCAATGTCTGTCGTATAAATCTAATTCTGGATCAACATGTACCAAATCTAAGTTTGCCTCAAAATACTGATCAATGGTCCCGACATCCTTCCAGTAAGCTTGTACATCAGCACAGCCTTCATCATCAAATATATAAGTACAGACGCGATGATTTTGTATTGCTTTAGGAATAATATCATAACCAAAGTCATGCTGAGATCCCTCTAATGAGGCATCATCCACCAGCAGTTTTTCCAGCACATCAAAGTTAAATATATATACTCCCATCGACACTAATGATTGTCCTGGTTTATTCGGTATTTGAGCCGGGTTATCGGGTTTTTCTTGAAATTGATTAACCCTCATATCAGCATCAATATTTAAAACACCAAACGCGCTTGCACAATCGCTATCGACTGGAATAGAGGCTATTGAAATATCTGCATTTTGTTTTGCATGCTGACGTAGCATACGACTGTAATCCATTTTATAAATATGATCACCGCCTAATATCAACACATACTTACAACGCTGTTTGCGTAACTGTTTTAAATTCTGGTAAACCGCATCTGCAGTGCCTTGATACCATAATTCACCGATCTGCTGTTGTGCAGGCACAACATTGACATATTCACCCAATTCCCACGGCATACGACTCCATGATTTTTGTATATGTCCCAATAACTCGGAAGACTTATATTGGGTTAATACCTCAACTTTTCGCACCCCAGAATTCATACAATTTGATAAAGTAAAATCAATGATTTTGTATTTACCTCCAAAAGGTAACCCTGGTTTTGCACGTTCTTCAGTTAAATGTTTTAAACGACTTCCTTTACCACCCGCTAAAATTAATGCAGTAGTATCTCGGGTTAATAAACCAATATGTTGAGACATAATTTTCCTTAATTAGTTAATCAGTTAAATCTGATTTAGTTTTTACTGTTGATAATAAAGATAAGCAAAACTGTTTATGAATCGTTACATATAACGAATTATGGGCAAGCATCTTGCCGTCAAATCGTGCATAGCAACTAATCAACTTACACTTTCAAATATAAAAATGTTGTAACATTATGTAACAGAACGCAATTCATATTCGCTAATATTTCACTAAAAGATACGTTCATATTTATGAACACTTTTTTAACGCATCATCATGTTCTAAAAAATATAAACGCAGTAATCAGAAAAACATAATTCGCATCGTAAAAGAAGATTCGCTTTGTAACTATGATCTCAATCATGTTTGTTATTACAAATACACAAACACCCATATCTTTTATTTGTTTTCAAAGTGAATGCGAATGAAATATAAACTGGCAGCCTTAACTACAAATTTACTCCTGTTTGACCGGAATAGTAAATAACGCCTATGCTTTGTAGTATTCATTATTAGGAATTTCTATGAAAACAGCCTGGTTCTTTCTTCTCAGCCTTTTCTTTTTATCGATGTCGTTTAATCTTTTTCCTAAAGAAACGGTTGTATTAGCTGTTGGGGAGTGGCCCCCTTATGTTT
>JABXKR010000295.1 GCA_013619145.1 Psychromonas sp.
GTAAAAACAGACTGGAACTTAAAAACTACAAAGCGAGGTATTATTAATAATCCAACGAAATGAAGAATGTAAACAAAAGGCTTTCTTTCTTGCTGAGGGGCACTTTATAGAATCTATATTGTAAGTCAAGAGTTGTTTAAAAAACAAACAACCAACATTCCTTAAACATACACTCGTGTTTAAGTAAATTTTGCCACACTTTTAGATGTCTAAGAAAAATACGATAAGGCGGTTTGTGCCCCCTTCCGCCTTAGAAAGCTAACTCGCAAACGCCCCCAAAACGCCTTAAAAACCTCAAATTTGTGGCCAAATATACTTGCTCACTTCATTCTGCATCCTCTTTAAATGTATTTGGAAGATTTAGAGAAAGTGGAGTGACTGCTAGCGTTATTCAGCGCACATAAGCGATAATCGAGATAAAGTGGCACAGGGAGCCCAGCAAAACAAATAGATGCCAGATGCCATGGGCGTGTCGCAACTTATCACGGTGATCCAGTACGTAGAATATGACACCTAGGGTATAAGCAATACCTCCGGCGGTTAGCCACATCACACCCGATGTGCTTATGGCTGCTTTAAGATTGTTCCATTCCAATACAGCAAGCCATCCCATGAGCAGGTAGATAAAAAGCTGAAACTTTTCGTTACGTCGAGATGGGCGTAATTCCAGTAATATCCCCAGCGCCGCCAATCCCCATACCACCGCCAGTAACTGTGGGCCGTTTCCACCACGCAGTGACACCAGCATATAGGGTGTATAGGTGCCGGCGATCAACAAGTAGATCGACAAATGATCCATTTTCTGGAACAGTTTCTTCAGCTCGGGGGGATAGAAACTATGGTAGAGGGTTGACATGGTGTAGAGCAGTATCAGGGTGCATCCGAAAACCGAAAAACTGGTAATCATCCATGGATCATGCTGTTGAATACTAACCGTAAGCAGCGCGCCCATCCCCATGAACGCCAATGCCGAACCTAGCAGATGGGTGATGCTATTGAGTTTTTCACCGTGATACATAGGCATTCCTGTGAATTTTATTGCTCATATCTAACGTAATGGGTGCGAGTATAGAGTATAGGGCGAATAAAAGGCCTTTTCTCTTAGATTCGAGTCTTTTTCTTTCATCTCATCCAAGGCGGTGGTAGCACCAATCAAAGGTCAAAATCCTTGCTCAAAACATACGGATGATGTACATCTCAAGTTAAAGTGACATAGTAAAACAGGCCATGAATTTATAGCAATGTCAGGAAAACATAGACAGATTGAGATTAACCAGAAAAAAGATGAGCCAAGTGACTCATCTTTTCTATTGAATAAAGCTAGTTTGTTAAGCGGCTATTTTTGCATTACAAATAGTTAATAACGTCGAGAGTTTCACCATGCATATTACCGTTAACAGCTATCTTATAAACTTTTGCTGTGTTAGTGGCTGATATACCTGAACTTGGATCCATTCCCATCATTAGCATTGTTTCCTTGACAAATGCAGGAGCAACAACATTGAGCCTCAATTGATCCAGTTCCAATGCTGCCGCTTTAACAAAGCTTTCCAAAGCACCATTTACCATGCTGATTGATGCACTGCCTGGCATTGGTTGACGGGATAATATACCTGAGGTAAGGGTAATTGACCCATTTTGAGTTACATATTCCTGACCGATACGAAGTAAGTTGATTTGACCCATTAGTTTGTTATTTAACGCTAATTCAAAATCTTGATTACTGTGTTGTGCTAATGGTGCAAAATTTGCGAGACCTGCCGTAGAAATAACAGCACCAACCTCCCCAACTTGTTCAAACATCGCTTTAATAGACTCCGCATTTCCCAAATCAACTTTTACATCACCGTCTGAGTATCCTGCAGAGATAATGTCGTGCTTCTCAGATAACAGCTCTGCCACTGCTTTACCGATAGTTCCTGTTGCGCCAATAATTAAAATTTTCATTACTTTTCTCCAGTATATATTTGATGTGTTGTTATATAAACCAAGGTAAATAATTCACTTATTTACCTTGGTTTAACTTGTGTTCCATCTTACGCCTGTGATGTAATGAGAAAAATAACCTAACTATGAAATCATTATTCACGTGAAGAGAAATATAGACCTAATAACCGCAATGCGTACCTTTTTGGTAGTTGTCGAACTGCAAAGCTTTAGTGCTGCTTCGAGAAAGTTGAATATTGTTGTTTCAGCGGTAAGTAGACAGGTGTCAGACTTAGAAAAGCACTTTGGCAGTCATTTACTATATCGAACGACACGAGCGATGCACCTGACGTCAGAGGGGGAGTATTATCTGGAACAAATCAGGGAACTGATTGAACGTTTAGATCACCTTGAATCATTTGCCAGTGAGAGACAACTGAATATAGCGGGGCACCTTAAAATAACAGCACCTCAAAACAGTTCCTTGATCGGTCTGCAAAAATCAATTGGCGATTTTTTATCCTTACACCCTGATGTTAAAATTTCTTGGTCATTGATGAACCGCTACGTTAATTTAATCGAGGAAGGAATTGACTTAGCACTGCGTGTCGGTGAGTTATCTGATTCTAATTTAGTAGCACGGCCTTTTGGTGAGTTAAAAATCCTTTTTGTTGCCAGCCCAGATTATTTAGAAAAACACGGAATGCCTACTCACCCTGACGACTTAAGTAAACATCATTGCATTTTAGACAGTTCAAGTCGCCAACCTGGTCGCTGGGTTTATAGGGAAAGCATTAAAGAGAAACACGTTAGAGTTACCGCCAATATTGATGTCAACCATGGTGAAATGGTGGCACAGTTTGCGGCTGCTGGCCATGGTGTTGCCCAGTTGCCTGATTTTTTAGTAAGATATTTCATCGAAAGCGGCGAATTGATCTCTATTTTGGAACATTTTATGATTCCAGCAATCCCGATGTTTTTGGTATATCCAGCTAATCGCATGAAAAGTCCGGTATTAAAGGCACTGATTGAATACCTGCTCGAAACGAAAAAGACGGAGCTTAGTTAATACAAATAATTTTCCCTCATTGTAATTAACGTTGATGTAGAGTCTGTTCATTAGCGTTGATACTAATGAAGATCACGCTGGTGATCACTTTGTTAACACAGTTCAGTCTGCTAGGCTCAACTTAATCTGACAAATCTTCTCTAGATAACTTTCGGGAAGAAGCTAACATACTGATCTATCTAAAATAGTACAGTTTCGAGTTAGACTCAGTGCTCTAACTCGATTGATTCTGATTACAAAAAATATCTTGAATCCAACGAACTACAACAAACGTGCCCCTATCTCGTCCCCCATACATCTTTTCAAAATTAGGGATGGTTTAATAATCAGGAAATAATTGGGATAGATAAGCATTTAAAAAAGAAAGCTGTGCATATGGAGTTTGATTTCATTATCTGCGGTCCGCTTGCTGTAGATAATAAAGACAGGCTCGCGAAGATTTTTACATTTGAAACAGCAAAGCAATTCGGCGCGGTACCTGTTTTCCGCGCGGAACCTGTTATTCTATCTAGAGCATGTGCAACAAGCCAAAACCTTGGCTATCCCGCATCAATAATTAGGCAATAAGCCCTAACATAGATAAAACCTGAAATATCACTACACAGATAGCAAATATAATAACCACCAGCATGCGCAGATGACCACCCGTTACAACAAACTCCGTTTCCGGCAGCTTCGCTCGCGCTTGAAATGCCAAGGCTACCGGGGTGAATAACGCAAAAACAGCCGCCGCAAAACCTGCATAACCAATCGCATAAATAAAACCATTGGGAAATAACACGCCACCAATCATCGGCGGAACAAATGTCAGCAGCGCTATTTTACTACGTCCGGCAATGCTATTGTCTATTTTTAGCAAGTCAGTTAAAAAATCAAACAAACCAAGTGCCACCCCCAGAAACGATGTCGCCACAGCAAAATTGGCAAACAGCTGCAGCATAACAGCAAGCGTTGGGCCTGAATCGGTTGAACAAACTGCCATAACGAATTGAGTTAACGACTTTTTTGCTGTCTTTTTGGTAATACTTAACCAGGCTGGGAATATTAGAGTGGAAGCCAAAGCAGACCATTAATGCAGGAATAGCCGCCCAGCTATAATGCAGGCGCTCAGTCATTTCAGCTAAAGGCTGTAACTGTGAAAATTCGGCGTTATTCAACAAACCGAAAATGGCAATACTGAAAGTGATCACCATGCCACCGAGCATTGCGGAAGTAAAACGATCCACGGCACGCGTGCTAAAGCTTACGATTAACCCCAGTAACACAGCAAAAATAAAACTACTTACGGATTGGCTTAGGTTAATATCCAATCCTGACTGCAGGCTATGTCCGAGCATCGATCCGCCACCCGATATATACGCATAGACCAGAATATAACTGACAAACAGAACAGACAAACCATTAACTAAGCGTAACGAAGGAGATAACAAGGTCTTGGTCATGGTATCGAAGTTGACGCCATGTTTAAATTTTTGGTTTGCTTCGAGTAAATATAACGCCGAGCTATACATGCAATACCAGGAGATACCAAGAAATAACACCGCCCAACCAAACCACATATTAGAGGTCAGAATCGGCAATGAAAACATACCCGCACCGATACTGGTGCCGGTAATGATAAATACGCCACCGAGAGAAGATATTTGTGTATCTTGATTGGATATCATTAGCTCATTGGTTATTGCCTCTGACATAAACTTATTCCTTAATTAATAATGTTTGTAATAGTTTTTTTTCAGCACTGCTCATCGATTTCAAATTATTTGAACCGCGTGTAATGGTCGCAATACTTATTGCATGTTCCTTGGCGATCTCTCGTTGTGACTTTTCACCGCGCAATAACTCTTTATAAACTAAGATGCGTCCGTTAATTGCATTAAGTTCTTCTGCAGAAAGCAGTAAAGGAATAAGTAATGATAAATCCTCAGATC
Source organism: Psychromonas sp. (assembly GCA_013619145.1). GTDB lineage: Bacteria > Pseudomonadota > Gammaproteobacteria > Enterobacterales > Psychromonadaceae > Psychromonas. The sequence continues at coordinate 4,927 of JABXKR010000295.1, forward strand.
CTGCTACTTCACCCAATAATTTAGCGATCATTTCCAATCTCCTCGACGGCCCGCCTTGTAATGGCGAAACAGTACAGCAGTACAGTAGGGTTGATCAAGTTTTATTTGTACATTGCCTATTAAATTTAAAACTGCTCGCATCTATTTAAAAAACATCTTTCCTTTTAATTAATAAAGATCAGAGCGTGTTTAAAGTGATTTTTATTAAGCATCAATGATAAAGTATTCGAATCTGACTCTTAAGGTCTGTTGATCTTTCAAGGTTGTTTTTGCAGCTGTTTGTTGGCTATTTATACAAGACAGAGCCAATGTAGTGTGGTTATTCCACATAAATAGGCGATAACGCAGTAGAAATTGTCAACATCCCCTAGGAGTCCCGCCTTTTTTTATTATCAATGAGAAGATAGTTATGAAAACAACCACATCATCCGAGCAAGCCCCGCGTGGCGAGTTATTATTACGCACGCTTGCGATGCCAGCAGATACTAATGCCAATGGGGATATTTTTGGCGGTTGGATCATGTCACAACTTGATTTAGCGGGAGCTATTCTTGCAAAAGAGATTTCAGGCGGTCGTGTCGTAACAGTATCAGTTTCCAGTATCACCTTTAAAGCTCCTGTCGGAGTCGGTGATGTCGTTTGTTGCTATGGCGAATGCACAAGAATTGGTAACGCGTCTCTTTCTGTTGCACTTGAAGTTTGGGTTAAAACTGTTGCAACTGACGGTGTGAGTTCCCCCTACTTAGTATGTGACGCAGTATTTAACTACGTCGCAATCGACGGTGATGGAAAACCGCGACCTGTTGTTAACAAATCAAAGTAACTCATGTTTCGAGGAGCGATCTTGCCTTTTAAAACAGCAAATCAATTCGCCGAGCTTGCTCCTTTCCATTTTGCTTATGATGAATAAACGCTTTAGCAAGGAGCATAAGGCTAATCCGCAAATATCTTTCTTAGCAATTTATAAAATTGCTTAATTCATACATTTTCTATTAAACGGGCATAAAATAATAAAGATATCCTCAAACCACTTGGATATATACAAGTGCAAGGCGATTAGAAATGTATTCGGAGATAACGTCATGAGAAGACTGCTACTACTGATCCTGCCATTATTATTTGCCCTTTTTTTTATAGTGACTGCTGAAGAATTTACTCCTGATTTCAAGACTGATTTTTCAAAAAGCAGCATAGATTTAAAAAAAGTATTATCCGGGGGACCTGGAAAAGAGGGAATCCCTGCTATTGATAATCCAAAATTTATTAATATTAAGCATTCAGATATTCGCGATGATGCTTTAGGCGTTTTGCTGAAAATTAAAAATCAGACTCGTTTTTACCCTTTTAATATCTTGGTTTGGCATGAGATTGTAAATGATCAGATAGGAGGCAAATATGTAGCAGTTACGTTTTGTCCACTATGCGGCTCTGCAATAGCATTTAATAGAAAATTTGCAGGCAGGATACATCGCTTTGGAGTAACGGGTTATCTATATGAATCCAATTTACTTATGTATGACAGTGTGACAGAAAGTTTCTGGTCGCAATCTTTAGGAGAGGCTGTTATTGGCGATTACATTGGAGAAAAACTAGAGATAGTCGATGTAAGTATACTGCAGGTTAAAGATGTAAAGAAAAAATATCCAGCTTCATTAATATTGAGTACAGATACCGGATTCAATCGGAATTACAATCATTATCCATATGAAGATTATCAGACATCTTATGAAATCTATTTTCCTATCAGTAAGACGAATGCCAAGTACCACGTGAAAGAGATCATGTATGTGTTTAGATATAATAATGTCTCATTTGCATTTCCGGTAAAAGAGTTTCACTCTGATAAATTCACGTATAAATTTGCTGACACTGTGATAGATATAATTAATGACCAAGGAGAAATTAAGATACTAATCGATGGAGAAGAATTTCCTGGATATTATGAAATGTGGTTTAGCTGGGTAATACATAACTCTGCCACAGGTGTTGTTTTAGATAAAATTAACTAGCACTCTCGTTCCAAAAAAGTAATAAAAGCGATTGCAGGTCACCTTCACCCGCCTGGGTAACACTCTATTATTAGAAAGATCTTTGCAATCCACTCATCCATGATCTGGGTGATTTAGTTCGCACAATTACGTTAATTTTATTTCCTGCAAAAATCAAACTATCCTTAGTTGAGAAGGTTACCAGCACCGCACCCTAATATATGACATAGCTTAACTGAGTCAAAAGCTGACTAAAGGATATGCATGTGGGAAAAGATATAGAGCAAACGCAGTTTGAACCTAAAGACTTTGAGCAATACCAGCAATGCCTGAATAAAAATCTACAGGCATTTCGAGAGCTGTTGTCACAACCCGGTTTTGGCCGTGGCTCCCCCTCCTTTGGAGCCGAACTTGAACTGTATATTATGGATGATAAGGCGGCACCAAAACCGATCAATAATGTGATTCATCGTCAGATGAAGGATAAACATCTCACTCTAGAGCTTAATCGTTTCAATCTTGAATATAATTTCATTCCAGTACAGCAAGGTGATGCACCATTTAGCAAAATGAGAACACAGATGACTGCTGCACTGCAATGTTTGTCTAAATTGGCAAGAACAAAGCAAGCTCGCATATTACCTATCGGTATTTTACCCACCCTGCAGGCTTCAGATATGGGCCTTGATGCTATAACTGATATACCTCGATTTCAGGTGCTAGCGAAAGCATTAAGAGACAAGCGCGGTTCAGATTTTCATATTCATATTGATGGTTTGGAGTCTTTAGATCTCCATTGGCAAGATGTCTCTCTAGAGGGTGCCAATACATCCTTTCAATTTCACTACCGCATTAATCCAGAAAACTTTGCTGACGCTTATAATGCAGCCCAACTCACCACCCCCCTTGCACTTGCACTTTCAGCTAATTCACCAATTTTTTTAGGCCGAAAGCTTTGGCACGAAACACGTATCGCCCTGTTCAAACAGTCCACTGATTACCGCATTGAAGACACCTTGGATAAACACTTGCCTGCGCGAGTGTTATTTGGTTTTGGCTGGGTTCGAAAAGACATTTACGAGATGTTTGCTGAAAGCGTCTACCTGTTTGATCCGATTCTGCCAATTTGTACGGATATCGACCCATTCAATGAACTGCGCTCAGGTCAAGCACCATCACTAAGCGAACTAAGGCTGCACCTGGGGAGTATTTGGAATTGGAATCGCCCTATCTATGATCCTGTTGACAATGGACATTTACGCATTGAGTTACGGTCGCTGCCGGCAGGGCCGACCCCCTGCAATATGCTTGCAAGTGCTGCTCTTATGAGCGGCCTGATGCGCGGCTTACAAGATCATTTAAGTGCCATACTTCCGGGACTTCCTTTTCGTTATGCTAAACAAAATTTTTACCGCGCAGCTAAGTATGGATTGCAGGCAAAGCTGTTCTGGCCCAGTTTGTTGTCAGGAAGATTAGAAGAACGTCCTGTTATCGACATACTTAAGGAGCTGCTGCCTGTTGCCGAAGAGGGATTATGCCAGCTTGGCGTGGCTGATAGCGAGATTAACCAGCAGATAAGCATTATTAAAGGCGGACTGGAAACGCAAATCAACGGCGCACAATGGCAGATTAATATGTTCGACAAACTAATAAAAACCGAGGATCGAAAAACCGCATTGTCGCAACTTGTTGAACATTACTATACACAATACCAAACCGGTGAACCTGTCCACGAATGGAGCGAAAAAATTTGACTGTTTCGATGCTGCAATCCTCATATTTAAACTATATTGAGAACCCAAACCCGGATGACTTTGGTCCATCCATCGAGAGCTTTTTAGATTGGTTGGAAAAACCGACAGCGATGCTGCTGACGGGCAAAGACTCAAGTAAAATACGCGCGGTTTGTACGCTGCTGCATGGCAACGAGCCTTCAGGCACTAAAGCAATATTCAATTACCTGAAATCAAAAGAGACTCCTAGAGTCGATACCTTGTTTATTATTGCCTCTGTGGAGGCAGCCTCTGCCGATCCCCTTTTTGCGAACAGAATGTTACCGGGCAAACGTGATTTAAACCGCTGTTTCAGGCCCCCATATAATGACGCACAAGGACAAACTGCCAAAGCGATTTGCGACTTGCTGCTGCATATCAAGCCTGAGTGCCTGATCGATATTCATAATACGTCCGGCTCAGGCCCCGCCTTCGGGGTTGCCATTGTAGAAGATGCGAACCATGTAGCGCTAACCTCTCTGTTTACCAACGATTTGATTGTTACGGATCTACGTCTAGGTGCATTGATGGAACTCAGTGAGAAAGACGTGATCACCGTTACCATCGAATGTGGTGGCGTACAGGATCACTCTTCACAAATTATTGCTCTGGAGGGGCTGCAGCGTTATTTATCTAGCGAACATGTACTGGCCGAAACTGGTAACGAATACCCGGTAAATATTTATCACAACCCCATTCGCCTGGAAACCAAAAATCATGGCGAAGTGGCCTATCACCAACATCCGAGCGATAAAGCGGTAATAACCCTGCCGGAACAAGCAGATAAGTTTAACTATGGCATGCTCCCAAAAGACGAATGTATTGCTCATTTGAGCGAGGGTGGCTTAGGCCAACTCACTGCTAAGGATCACTTAGGAAACGAACGCCTGGATGAGTTTTTTACAGAGCATAAAGGCAAGCTTTATGCTCGCCATCCAATAAAAGTATTTATGGCAACAACCAGCCCGCTTATCGCTAAAACGGATTGTGTGTTTTACTTTATCGGCTATAACACAGGCTAGAGGGTTCGAAGATAAACCTAATATAGTGAGTAGTGAACTAATAATTTTGCTGCCCTAAACTCTTTTATAGCTAAACTGTAAATATATTTCAGAGAAGATCTGCCACTCATACCAAACTAGGTAAGTAAATGATCTAATATTGCGCAGGAGAAATTAATGAGAGCAAGGCGTTTGATTGAGCAATAGCTGGCTATTGGGATTGAAAACAACGAAGTTATCGTTAATTTTAACCAGCAAGATTGACCAGATATTTACCTAGCTTGGTATCACACACGCTTACTATTTTAAGAGGTTATTTATGAGTATTGTATTTTTAAACGGTGATTTTATGCCTATGGAAGACGCTAAAATTTCTCCGATGGATCGTGGCTTTTTGTTTGGTGATGGTATTTACGAAGTTATCCCCTCTTACGACGCTCATCTTATCGGGTTTGCGCCACACATAGAGCGTATGAATCAAGGTTTAAAATTGATCGGTATTGATTTTAAATGGGACAAAACAAAATGGTCAGAAGTTTGTAACACACTTATTAAAAAAAATGGCGCTGCTAACCTGGGTATTTATTTACATATCAGCCGAGGTGCCGACAGCAAACGCTTTCATGCATACACAGAGAATGTTCCCCCTACAGTTTTTGCATTTACCTTTGCAATTCCAGCTGCTAATTTAGCTGATAAATCAACAGCGAAAGCTTATAAAGTTTCAACGACTGAAGATTTACGCTGGCAGCGTTGTAACATAAAATCCACTGCACTTTTAGGTAATGTAATGCATTTTCAACATGGTTTTAGTCGCGGTTATAACGAAACAATTTTATTTAATAGCAACAATGAGATGACCGAAGGCAGTGCCTGTAACGCCTACATAGTTAAAGATGGTGTTGTAATTACACCACCTTTGGATAATCAAATATTACCCGGTATTACACGTTTTATGCTATTAGATATTCTCGATAAACATAGCGACATTAAAGTTGAACAGCGCATTGTAAAAATGGATGAACTGTTTGCCGCTGATGAAGTTTGGTTAACAAGCTCAAGCAAAGAGATTGCCCCCGTTGTGCAAATCGATGGCAAACCGGTAGGTGATGGCGAAATTGGCGATCTATGGCTTGCCGCGCAAACCTTGTATAGCGCATATAAAGCTGATTATTAGCAGTTATTAATAATATTATCTAGGCGCAGCTCTGAATCTGCGTCTTGAAGTGGTTTGCGTATAAAATCAGTAACTAAGAAATGATAAATATAAAAAGCAGAGTTTAACGATAGTTAATCGCTATACCTATTTCTGCCGACAAGGTTTGCAATTGATCACTACTATCTAAACGAATAGACCAATTAAGTCCGCTGCCTACAGCTGTAACAATATTTACTGTACCGATAAGCTCAACCTCATCAACTTGGGCCTGCAAGGTGACTTTTGCGTCTCCTTCTAGCTTCACCATAATTTCACGATGATTAGCAATGATTTTTCCCTGACTGAACGTAATTAGCATTTTGACTTCTCTGAGGTAGCGATTATTTAAACCATTTTACAATAACCTCAATCGCTTTTCACACTCCTTCAGCATTTATAAATTATAAACACGATGAAAATTACCAGCATAACAACAGAAGCATTAATTTGTTTAAGATAAGATGAAACACTAAGAGGCCACATTGATAGATAGATCCTGCCTTTTAATATGAGAATCAATTGAATTCACCGGCAACTCACGTACCATATTCCCTAAAAACATTAGATGAGCCTTGTATGCCTATTTCCAATTCATTAAAAACCACCTTGTTAACTGTTACTGATGCGCAAGAGATAATAGATATACAATTAATTCAAGGTGTTTGGGGCGGGTATGGCGAACTATTCAGAGTCAGGCTTAGCGGAGGAAACACTAGTTCTGTGGTTGTCAAATTAGTTAAAACACCGCAACCAGGCTCGCATCCTAAAGGCTGGAATACAACACGCTCTCACCAGCGAAAATTACACTCTTATCAAGTTGAGTCATACTGGTACCTGCATTACGCCAATCTGTGTAATGAGCAATGCTATCTACCCCGCTGTTTAGCCGCACAAAGTGACAGCGAGCAAATATTATTAATATTGGAAGATTTAAGTGCAGTCGGTTATCCCGTTGTAAAAAAAGAAGTCTCCCTTGATGAAGCAAAAACCTGTATCACCTGGTTAGCTAATTTCCATGCTTTGCATCTGCAAAAAAAAGTCACAGGTTTATGGCCTACAGGCAGCTATTGGCATCTGGCAACGCGGCCTGATGAATTGGCTGCTCTGCAGGATATAAAACTTAAAAATGCAGCCCGGCAAATAGATCAAATTCTAAGTCAATGTGCTTTTCAAACCATTGTTCATGGCGATGCCAAACTGGCTAATTTCTGTTTCTCTGCTGATGGACAAAAAGTCGCCGCAGTTGATTTTCAATATGTGGGATTAGGTTGTGGCATGAAAGATCTGATTTTATTTATCAGCAGCTGCATCCCTCCACAAAACTGTTTTGAACTGGAATCACAGCTGCTTGATTATTACTTTCAGGCGTTAACTACAGCGGTTTTAACTACTCGCTCAGATATAGATGCTGTGCAACTAGAGCTTGCCTGGCGACCTTTATATGCGCTTGCTTGGGCTGACTTTCAGCGTTTTGTAAAAGGTTGGTCTCCTGAGCACTGGAAGATTAATGAATACACTGAGCAGTTAACCGAGCAAGCAATCCATTCGTTAGAGCAATTCCAATAAAAAGAGGTCCGATAGCTTTGTTATTAACAACAGACACTCTCAATCAATTAAGTTTATTAGCCATCAAAGCTGCAGAGCAAGCGGGAGATTATATCCGAGGCTTTGACAGATCTTTATTAAAGACTCACTTTAAAGATGCGGGAAGCAGTAAAAGCTCACAAGTGGTCACCGAAGTGGATTTGACCAGTCAGGATATTATCTTAAACATTTTACAACCGAGTTGCGATTTATATGATTTAGCGCTGTTAAGCGAAGAAAACACCAACGAACAGGATGTGCTAAACCATCCGCGTTTTGATAAAGATTATTTTTGGTGTATTGATCCGCTCGATGGCACCTTACCTTTTATCGAAGGAAGTGACGGTTATGCGGTCTCGATTGCATTAGTCTCTCGTTGTGGCAAACCTGTAATTGCCGTGGTTCATCAACCGACAAAAAATATTACCTACCATACGTCAGTCGATCAATTTGGCCAAAGCGTGAGTTACAAAAACAAGAAGCAGTTAAACAAGTCAGCAAAAGCTGCGAGTAAAATCTTTACTTTTTATTGCGATAGAAGTTTTCTATCTAGTAAAAAATTCCCCTTATTAATTAACCAGTTGAAAACTCTCGCCAGACAATCGGGTTATGACAATTTTGCAGTTAAACAGGATGCGGGCGCCGTGATCAACGCGCTGTCTGTTATCGAAAATAGTCCCGCTTGTTATATTAAACTACCCAAAAAACAGTTAGGCGGAGGTTGCTTGTGGGACTTTAGTGCAACTGCGTGTTTGGCTAAGGCAAGTGCTATCTGGGTGAGTGATATTAACGGCAAGTTATTAGAGTTAAATCAACGTGATTCAAATTACATGAACCACCAAGGTGTACTCTATACATCAGACAAAAAGCTTGCACAGCAAATCATTGCCATATGTGCTTTATTAAAGTAACAAAAAACAATTCACTTACGAAAATCACCTTCCATTTTTCTCGCAACAAAGTCTGTTTGTATTTTTATCTGTTTAATAAAATATAATTGATATTTAAGAATAGCTGATTCAGCATTTAGAGAAAAAACAAAGAAAAAATGCGGCCGTGGAAGGCCGCATAACGCAAAAAAGGCGCAAAAAGGAATGTTATGAAACTCAAACATAGCTGTTGCTGCCACAACGGGTGCAATGAAAGCGTTTACATAGTAATGACCTGTTAGTCATTGAGGTGAAGTATAAAGCCCTAAATCAAAAGTTTCCGTGATCAAAATCACAAGAAAGCGCTTACATGAAGAAAGATAGTTACAAACTGTTACAAAGCGGGTTATTTCGTATAGAACTCACTTTAAAATGTATTAGAGGTAATCATTACAGCTTTTATTTGTTACTCTTAAGTCTTAAAGTATTTATTAGCTCAAGAAAAATCTACGAAAATTGAGATAATAAAACAGAAACGCTATTCTGGCACAAAAGAACTTTAATTACACCATACATTTATAGATAGTCAACAAATAAGCCTTTGACTTATAAATTAAAAAAAGAAGAAACTTTTAAAGCAGACTATTACTGCATTCAAAGCCAATAAGCAGGCAGCTGGGATATTATACGCAGGGCATTATTCCCAAGCCGCGCATAACATCCTCTATTGTAAGTATCATAGAAGGAAAGCAGTATGTACCTAGGTGTTCAGCTTTATTCTTTTGAAAAACAGTATGTTTTAAATGAACCTGATTATATTTTCAGGCGCCTGGCTGAAATCGGTTATCAAGCTATCGAAATGCCATTTCCAATGGACGTTGCTCCCTATATCAAGGAGTATAACCTACACTATTCAGCACTGCATACAGGCACTGACGCGCTGAAAGATTTATCCGCAATCATAACTCACCTTCACTCCAATGACTGCCAGAATCTATGTGTATCAGGTCCTTTGACATGGCATGATCAAAGTTTAAATAACTTTGAAAAGACATGTACATATCTAAATAAGAAAGCCGAATTGTTAAAGTCAGAAGGAATAAAAGTACATTATCATAACCATGATTTTGAATTTAAACTCGCGGAAAATGACAGGACTCCCTTTGAGATTCTATTGCAGCAACTGGATCCTGCGCTTATTCAATTGTGTGTTGATACTGGCTGGGTTGATATAGCAGGCCGAGATCCCGTCTCTTTTTTAAAGGAAAATAGAAGCAGAATATCCTATGTGCATTTAAGAGACTTTCTAAATGGCAAGTCGGTAGCACTAGGGCAAGGTTCTGTTGATGTCGCAGGTATTGTAAATGAGTTAAGTAACAATTCAGCACTAGAGTGGCTGATAGTCGAGCATGAACCTGAGAATGATACCCTTAAAAAATTATCGATAAGCAGATCTTATCTAAAAACATAATTATCGCTGTAAGCTCTCCCGCAGACAAGACTGTAATACAGCAAACTGCAACCGTTTGCTATGATAGTTAGTTAGTCGTCATAATCATCACCTAGCAACTCCTTAAGTCGTTGTTGCTCTTTAAAATCTTCAATACTGCGGCGAACCTGACCTTTGTCCCGACCTGGTTGCTTCTGGGGCTCTTTACGGACAGGGATTGAATCCTCTTCCCTGTCATCTTCATATTGCCACTCTTCTGTATCTTGAATTTCGTCATCAATTTGCTGAGAACTATTATTACTGTTTTCCATTTCATACTCCAAAAAACTAGTTAATAACTATCACTATGTGATGTACATCGGTTGGCATTGCAATCATATGCCAATTTCCGAGACTGAAATCATCGCAATTATTGTCTTTTTTAATAAAGAAAAAAACACGAGGGTCTTGTCTTTTACTTATACCTGCAAATAAGCACTCGGTTTCACTAAATTCAGCTCGCACAGGGATGTGAACGACAATCCAAACTACTTCCCTCTTTATTAATAATAAAGAATAAAGGGGGTTATTTGTCAAGGTAAAAAACGGTTGCCGAATGTGGGGCGAATATCTACAACCCCACACACCATAAAACAAGATGCCCTGACGCTTACTAAAGCATTATGCTTAGTTTATAAAAACGGCAATGATTGATCTTCGCAGTTAAACGTTGCTCGCAAGCCCGCTCTCTATTCTATACTCAACATAAGTGCTTTAAAAAGGAGTGGCTCGTTATGTTAAAAGCCCTTTTTATCGATTTAAGTGGCGTATTATATGTAGGAAATAAAGTTATCCCTGGTGCTGTTGCAGCAGTAGCCAAAGCCAGGGCAAAGCAGCTACAGTTACGTTTTGTCACTAATACTTCCCGCAGAACACGTACTCAGATATTAATGGACCTCAAAAACTTAGGCTTTGAACTAGCGGAAGAGGAACTCTTTACGGCACCTATTGCAGCCCATGCCTGGTTACAAGAAAAACAACTACGCCCCTATTGTCTTATTCATCAAAACATCAAAAGCGAATTCTCAGATCTCATTCAGACTAATCCTAATGCGGTTATTATTGGCGATGCTGAACAGGACTTTTGTTATGATAAGTTAAACCGGGCTTTCCAATTATGTCAGCAAGGAGCGCCTTTACTTGGTATCGGTTGCAACCGTTTTTTTAAACTAGATGAGCAGTTATTGCTCGATGCAGGACCTTTTATCAAAGCGATTGAGTTTGCAGCATCTACCCAAGCTATTATCTTAGGAAAACCATCCCGGGATTTTTTTCTGCAGGCACTGGCATCAACAAATTTACAGGCAGATCAAGTTTTAATGATTGGTGATGATATCTATGGCGATGTTGAGGGCGCAATCAATGCCGGACTGCATGGCTGTTTAGTGCGTACGGGAAAATACCAGCAAGGCGATGAAAACAAAATCAGCTTGCCGCATCAGAGTGCCGACTCAATCGTTGAAGCCGTCGATTATGCTTTGTTGAATTATCGCAACAGTTAATATACCCATGTTACTTCAAGATGCAAAATCAGCAAGCCAAAGTAATTCGCCATGCAGCTTATCCTTCAGTAGACATTTTTCGGTATGGTGCAAAAATCTGTAAAATCCAATCGATAAAAACCTGCACTTTAAACGGATAATTGCTCGACTTGGGTGTTAAAAGATAATAACTATACGGGCTAGTAAACGGCACAGCAAAAGGGATAACCAGCGAGCCATCTTCGAGTTGTTGTTCTATAAAAAATCGCGGGATCAGTGCAATCCCCATGCTGCTTACAGCAGCTTGATTCAACATATAAAAATGTGCCATACCAAACTTTTTATCGGTCGTTAGCTGTAACCCCACAGCTTTCGACCACTCCTGCCACATCTGCGGCCGCAGCGTATGTTTTAACAGCGTCATCTCGTTAATATCAGCAAGTGTGTGCATTTGCGCAGCTATTTGCGGCGAGCAGACCAGGCACAAATCTTCATCCATCAATTTAATGAAATTGACGCCTTGCGGCTCAGAGGTCGCACTGCGGATAACGATATCATAATTACTTTGCGAGAAATCAACAGGAAAATCACCAATTGATAAATCCACGTAAAGATTAGGGTAGCGCGATTTAAAATTTTCTAAGCAGGGGATCAAACAACTAATACTTAAACTGGGTAAGACATTAATCGTTAAGCTTTGCGCGCGCAAAAGCTGCGACTGAATATCAATAGTGGCATTATTAATGGTTTGCAGTGCAGTCTGAATATGAGTCAAATAACGGCTCCCCTCATCAGTAAGCACTAACCTTCTATGCTGCCGTAAAAACAAGGGCATACCAAGATACTCTTCTAATCCTTTGATTTGTTTACTGATTGCACCATGAGTCACATGCAGCTCTTTTGCCGCTAGTGAAAAACTTACATGACGCGCAGCAGATTCAAATGTGCGCAGCGCATTTAAAGGCGGTAATTTTGGATACATTTACTTACTCACTCAACAGCTGACCAATGTTCATGTGACAATAACTCACACAAACAGGAAGATAACTCCTTTGCACTGCAGATGCAAATTCGATTAAATAGCACTATCGAATTTTAAACAGGTGAATATCAGATGGACTTGGAAGCGTTATTAGGTGTGTCATTACAAAGCACAGCCATCCTTTTTTCGGTTGCGATACTGGCCGGATTTATCAATGCCATTGCCGGCGGAGGCGGTTTACTGAGCATCCCCGTATTAATGTGGGCCGGGTTACCGCCAGCAACGGTATTAGCAACCAATAAACTGCAGGCATGTGGCGGTAGTTTCTTTGCCAGTTATTATTTCGTGCGTAAAAGTATTATTAAATTAGGTGAGATAAAGTTAGCAATTGCTTGTGCTTTTACGGGCAGTATTTTAGGTTCTCTTGCTGTGCAAGAGATTGATGTCAGCATTCTCGAATCAGTACTGCCCTTTTTAATTTTAGCTATCGGTGCTTATTTTTTATTTTCTAAAAAAATCACTGCCCAAGATAATAAACAGATACTCGCCCCCGCCATTTTTGCTTTTAGCATTGCCTTGTGCATCGGATTTTATGATGGTTTTTTTGGGCCGGGAACAGGAAGCTTTCTAACTTTGGCATTTGTTTCCCTGGCCGGTCATGATCTTATCAAAGCGACCGCCCATGCTAAAATACTGAATTTTGCCAGTAATATCGCAGCCCTGCTTAGTTTTGCTTTAGCAGGTAAAGTGTTGTGGCTACTTGGAGGTAGCATGCTGATAGGCCAAGCGATAGGTGCAACACTCGGCTCTAAATTAGTGCTAACTCAAGGATGCCGATTTATTCGCCCGTTAATGGTGACCATGTCTATCGCGATGAGCGCAAAACTATTACTGCATTAACACTTTTTTGGGGTATCGCTTTCAACTGTGCAGCAGGTTTATCTTATTTCACTAAGTTCAATACTGATATGCGAGTACAAAGTAACTATACTTCAAATTGTCCGCTAACAAATAGACGGGCAGAGCTGCTGACAGCTCGGATAATGCAACATATAATTTCGATAACAATACAGCCTGCGTAACGAATTAAGGAATTTTTATGGATTATATTGTGCTACCACTGAGTGTATTTTTTATATTTGTCGCACCGCTATGGTTAATCTTACATTACCGCAGTCGGAAGCAGACCAGTAAAGGCTTGTCAGCTAAAGATCAAGAGCAGTTACAGGCGCTGTTGAAACGCACAGAGCAGATGCAAAAACGTATTGTATCGCTTGAAAAAATTCTTGATGCAGAAGCACCGCAGTGGAGAGAAAAATGAAAAGTAAAAAGAAAACACTGTATCGCGATTCTAAAAACGGGAAATTAGGCGGAGTTTGTGCCGGAATAGCCGAGTATTTTGGCACTGAGATATGGATTGTACGCCTGTTAGTTATAACTGCATTTTTATTCTCTGCCGGATTTTTTGTTGTGCTCGCTTATATCGCAGCCTATTTCATTTTAGATGAAATGCCAGAACAGCGAAAATGGCAACAAAGTGTATATAAAGCGCATAATGTGAAAAAGAAACCCTGGCAGGCAGGTCACTCTGCACAGCAAATATTACAAAATGTAAGCCGCGAATTAGATGAAATGGAGAATAATATTGAGCAGATGGAAGCTTACGTTACCTCTTTTGCATTTAAAATGGACCGTGAATTTACAAATCACTAATTGTTACAGCCCAGCGGGATCGTGCACATTAACAGAGTCTGTTACTTTGCTTTCATCCTGCTCTGTAAACATCAATAACGCCTTGATTTATAGACGCATCTAACAAGTTTACAATTAAGTCTGTTCAATAGACTCAATATTGGAAATCTCTGTGAACTAAGCTGCATTGTATTTTTCCATATATTGTAAAATACCGTGTTGATATAAGCTTAGAAGGCGATGTAAAAAATGATCCAAGCGCAGAATTCATTTTCAAACAGTTTGCAGCTCGACTGGCAGCGTGCCAAGCAACTAGAGGCTATCTTTAGCTTTTATCAAAGCTCAGATCCTGAAAGCCTATGTCGCTTTGCTTCAGCGTTCGCCAAAGAGCAACAAATACCGCTAAAATTTATTCGCTTACAACCTAATTCAGCTTACGCCCCCTTTGCTGCCATATTTACTCTGTTAATTCAAAGCTTAAATGAATCCTCCTATAGCGTTGAAGAAGTAGTCTGTCAGGCGACCAGTTACAAACCTTTACAACAGAACTTAACAGCCATCCTAAAAGGCGAAATATTTAAGCGCAGCGAAATGGTAGTGGTAGATGATCTGTTTTTTGAGAAACAGGCGATTACTGAAGCAATCGTAAACTTGATTGAAATACTGATAACGAAACCCTCGCTACTTGTGATAAGCGACTGGCATTACGCCTCTGCATCGGCCATCGAGCTATTAAAAGTGTTGGCAACAAGAAAATTAGCAATACCGCTTATGGTAATGGTATCAATTGATAGCCAATATGCCCTGGTCAATAGACAAGATGATGAAGCATGGGAAAGTTTCTTGGATTGGTTAGATGACACAGCGCTATTGCATAAAGTGCCTGACTGCGATTGTACACCGATGCTCGAATGGGCGTACAGCTCAACATCGGATCTGACATCACAATTACTAGAGCAAAATGCCAGTTTAATGGCATGGCCGGAGGTAGAAGCATTGGCGCGCTTTTTACTCGAAGATCCGGCAATATCTGATGTAAACAAAGTAGAGCTACGCTTAAGACTGGCCGAAGCTTTATTATTCGCCGATGATCTAAATGCTGCACTTAACGAGCTTGAGTCATTACAGGTATTTCAAGAGCTTATAACTACCACTTACGACCGCGTACGCTTATTTAATTTGTTAAGCATAACCTTAGTGCAACGGCAAAGCTTCGAAGAGGCGATGCAATGCGCGGAAGTGGCCCTTGATATCGCTAAACAAGCTGACGACGGGCACCTGTTAGCACAGTCGATGTTTGTTAATTTCTATGCTCACGATAAGTCATCAACCCCTCTACCACTGCTGGTATTTGAACAACTTGATCGAGAACTGCAGCTGTATAATATGGATTGTTCACACCTGTACGTACTGCGCAATTATTACACTTACCTGCGATTTTACGACGATTTAAACTCGAAAACAGCCCTCGACGTTACCCAGCGAGGGGTAAAGCTAGCTAAAGAGATTGGGCACCGTCAAGGCATAGCCGCCAGCTATCATAGCAAGGGTATAATTTATTCGTATATTAACCGCTATCAGGCCACTTTCAGATGTTTTGCCATCAGTTCACGGATCCGTGAACAGTTAGGCGAGGCCAATGAACGAGTAAGAATGCATAACGGCACTGGATATTTTAATACCCTGCTAGAGCAATACCAAGATGCGCAAACTCAATACTTGGCAGCCTACAATATTGCTCGCCAAACCTGCGACTACTCAGAATTATTTGTCACCCTATATAACTTTGCCTGGCTGTACTTTTCTACCCGTGATTATCAACGGGCGACTGACATACTGGAGCAACTAGTACGTATCTGTCGGATTCGGCAAATGACCCATTTCCCATTTCGTAACCTATACGATATATTTAGCTTGAAGGGTTTATGCCATACAAAATTGGGGGAACTCAGGAGTGCCCAACAGTGTTTAGAGCGGATGCAAAGGCTGCCGTTTAAACCTTCGAGCACAGGTAAGTTTTTACAAGCCCTATTGAAAGGCAGCTTGTATGGAGCAGACGGCAATCTACAGCAAGCCCGCGAAATACTTGAACAAGCACCAGCCATATTAGGTCAAGTTGTCGATATGGACACCTCTTTGTTACCTCGCTGTAGCACCGAATTATTAGAGGTATACAGTCGCCAAAGTGACTGGCAAGCTTGTAATACGCTTGTCGATAATAGTTTGCTTATGTGTGAAAAATTGTCGTTACCGCGTTTTACTGAAACATTCACCTTTATTAAACTGCAAGTTGCACTGCAGCAGCCAGTCTATGCACGCGATCTTCCGGTTTATCCATTGCCCGAAGTCTCGCTACAGCTAGATGATCTGGTGCGCAATGCCAAACAAGTTACTCAGCTAAGACAAGTACAACAACGCCTGCGTGAAATGCAGTTGATTAGCCGCATGCAATCCTTACCTGAACGCTTCAATACAACTCAAGAGCTTGCCGAGGAAAGTTTGAAATTAGTATGCGCAAACTTCACCATCCAAGTGGGGATGATTTATCGCCTTAACGGCAAACAATGGCAGCTGTGCTGTCAAGTCGGTAATATGCAGTCCCTTAAAGGTGTGAATAATTACTTAGAAGATATAGCTGATAAAAGGAAGCCCTGGGTTGAAAACAGCTTTTGCTCGCTAGGTGAAGATGGTAAACGCGCCACTTATGATTCGGTGGCTTGTTTGCCAGTCTTTGTCGAAGAACACCTTTACGGAGCGATGATCCTTTGTAACTTTAATCGTAATCGCTATTTTGATCGTCAAGAGCAAGATATATTGCATTTAATCAGCCGCCAACTAGGCAGCCAATTGCAGTTGCTTAACCACCAGGAAAACTTGCTGAAAATGTCCTCTACTGATCCATTAACGAGCTTGTTTAATCGTCAGGCATTATTAACACGCCTAGAGCAAGAATTACTTTTGTATGAGCAGCACACAGATACTTACCAATTCTCCTTGGCCTATATTGATTTAGATAACTTTAAAAAAGTGAATGACTTATTAGGTCATGACGTAGGCGACAAGGTGCTTAAAGCATTTGCCAGATTATTAGTGCAGACTATGAGATCTGGGGATATTGTAGCTAGATGGGGTGGCGATGAGTTTGTTGTGCTATTCCCGAATGCCAATCACGCAGATGCGCAAATTACTGCAGAACGTTTATTAACAAACCTGAAAAAACAGAAATTTTTTAGACCTGAGCTAACTAAATGGGCTGATAAGCCGGAAATAGTTGCGAATTTGCCTGACTTAAGTTGCTCTATTGGTATTAGCGACTGTGCTGGAGTCGACTACGATAAACTCAGCGAAGATTGGTTACTTAAGCAAGCTGACCGCGCATTGTATCAAGCCAAAGCCGAAGGGAAAGGCAGGGTTTGTGTAATAAGTAAAAGTATGGATTGCGGTTGAGATTAGGCAAATGCTATTAATCGTATTTATAAAAGCTGCGTAGGCTAAGACAACGCAAGGATTGACGGGCTGCTCATATTAAGGCGAGCCCTAGCTAATAAGCAAAATACTAAGCCTAAATCTCGATTTTTTCACCACAGTATCTCTAGCATAACCTCGCTTTTTTAAATTTACCGGTATTTAATAGCGTGATAACAGCCAAGGAAAAAACAGATGTCGAACATACTTTTATTAGCCAATCTAAACTGTGATCGGGTATTGCAGCTGGATAAACCGTTAACCACAGGCGGCCGTCATCACTACGATGATATGGGACGGCGTTTAGGTGGCGGTGGCGCGAACACAGGTTTAGGTCTGGTCTTTGCGGGACATCATGTCGCTTTAGTTAGCCAAATCGGTAATGATAAAACGGCTGACTGGTTATTAGCTGAAGCGAGTCTGCAGGGGCTGGATTGCCATTTATTACAACGTAATGATCTGCTCACACCGGAATTACTGCTGCTTATGACACCTGATGGAGAACGAACCATAATTCGACCTCATCGCCCGGTGTTTACTCTGGGGCTGGCACCGGATTTCACGCTTTGGGATGCGCTCTATATCAATTCATCTGCAGTCGGCGCTGAAATTTGGGCCAAGGCTGCTCTTGAACATACTTTAGTTGTGGCACAATTAAGCAAAGATGAACGTGCCCGCCCCTGCCATATCTTAATTTCATCGAAATCAGATATGGCTGGTCGTTGCTTAAATATGGATGACAGCGCTGCAATATGGCAATACGGCCAGCAGATTGCAGGCACACAGTTACGCTACTTTATTGTTACTGATGGACAAAATGGTGCCACGGCTTATAGCCAGCAATCCCAACTGAATATTCCTGCGCTAGCGGCGAAAGTGGTGGATACTACCGGCGCGGGGGATGCTTTTGCTTCCGGCCTGATCAATGCTCTACTTGAGAAAAAAGAGATCACTGCCGCGATGAGCCAAGGGGCATATTGGGCTGCAATTGCAGTAGCAACAGATAGTTCGACTCCGGGTAAAGAGTTACAAAACTACCTGATGAAATTGCGAGGTTCCAGCAGAGTTTAACGCTTTGAGAGCCCGGCTTAAAAAGCCGGGCTAGTTGCAATTGCAGAAGGTTAATTTCTATAACAGGGCAGCCAAAGCTTTTAACTAAAAAAGTAATGGCTTTCCTCTTTTTCATAAAAAAAGACAGGGATGCATATTTATTCTCATAAAACCTCTACAGCCAGCTGTAAATGGCACTTAAATAACCCAGGAAAACTAGAGTCATCTCTTGCATTTTACATTAAAAATAAAAAGATAAGGCTCTCGTTCCTTATATGGATTGCAGGGTATAGAGCATGCTGATAAAGTACCCTGCTAAATTGCTTCGTATAATCCCAATGATATGGTTTGGGAGTTTCTACCAAGATCCTTAAATTCTTGATTATGAAGTCTGTAACTTTACGTACCTAAAATAAAGGTAGAGACTGATGAATTACTTTAACTTACCTAAGATCGATCTGCATTGCCATCTAGATGGTAGTGTCCGCCCGCAAACAATTATTGATCTCGCTCAGCAGCAAAATATTACCTTGCCGAGTGAAGATATTAATGAAATAAACACCTTAATGATTGCTCCTGAAACCTGTCTAAACTTAGATGAATATCTGAAGCGATTCGAACTGCCGCTATCAGTAATGCAGATTGCAGAGGGTATCGAGCGTATCTCATTTGAGCTATTTGAAGACGCGGCTAAAGAGAACGTTAAATATTTAGAAGTTCGTTTTGGTCCTCTACTGCACCTTGAACAAGGTCTGACTCTCGATCAGATTATCGGCAGTGCAGTAAAAGGGATGAAGCGAGCTGAAAAACTATACGATATCAAAGGTAACTACATTCTATCGTTACTAAGACATATGCCTAAAGAAGGTATTAAAGGTGTTGTTGACGCAGGTGCAAAATATCTTAATAACGGTGTTGTTGCTTTTGATTTAGCAGGTGGTGAACTACCGGGGTTCTGCGAAGAATTCGTACCTTATGCGCAATATGCTGCAGAGAAAGGTTACCGAATTACCATTCATGCTGGTGAGCAAGGCTCCGGCCAGAACGTATATGATGCAGTATCGCTACTGGGTGCTGAACGAGTTGGACACGGTATCCATATTAAAGGGCACGCGCCAGCCTATGATCTGGTCAAAAGCAAAGCGGTTGCTTTGGAAACCTGCCCGAGCAGTAACGTACAGACCAAAGCTGTGGACAACCTTAGCAGCCATCCGATAAAAGAATTTTATCAGGACGGTGTGCTTATCACTATTAATACTGATAATCGTACCGTTTCTAATACCACCATGACCGATGAAGTGCGTAAAGTTATGGAAGAGTTCAAGTTGAGCCGTGAAGATTACTTTAATATCTATAAGATAAGCGTTGCACACTCATTCGCCAGCGAGTCAGTGAAACAGCACTTACTGCAGTACGCTGAGTAACCTTAATCACGCTAATCCTGAAATACTAGCTACTGTTTGGATTGCTAGAAAATAAAGGAAGCCAGCAGTTAATTTATTTAACAGCTGGCTTTTTTATATCTGTTTCTATCTTGCTACATATTTAGCCAGCTTTTCCCGCAAGCCTGCTAATCTAAAACATAATCTGTGGTAATAATTTCAAGAACATGACCATTCGGATCTTCAAAATATAATCTCCGACCATCATAAAGTCTATTGATAGAACTGTCGCACCACCAAGAGTGCTAGCATAATCGTCCAAATAACAAACATTTCCACATTTAATATTTGCTTAACACTCTATTTAACAGCCTAATTGATATTAGATCGCAACCTGTCATTGACTTGGACGTCTAGACGTCCTAGTATCGTTTTGTTGTTTACGTTTTAATGCTCGCTTTGCCTACAGTGCAGACAGAACAATAACGTACTCTTAATTAAATTCAGGAAATTTGATGATAGAAATAAGAAATGTTAATAAGGTGTTTTATCAAGGTGAGCGAGCTATCAATGCGCTCAGTGATATCAACCTTAATATAACTCAAGGTTGCATATACGGTGTTATCGGCTCTTCGGGAGCGGGTAAAAGTACCTTAATTCGTTGTGTTAATTTATTAGAGCGCCCGAGCAGCGGTAATATCATTGTTGATGGTATTGATCTGACTTTGCTTTCAAATCAAGAATTAACATTAACTCGCCGTAAGATTGGCATGATCTTCCAACACTTTAACCTGCTCTCATCACGCACTGTTTTTGACAATATCGGCCTGCCTCTAGAACTGGCTGGTATGAATAAAAAAGCCATAAAACTTAAAGTTGATGGTTTATTAGAGCTTGTCGGACTGAGTGATAAAAGTGATAGCTACCCTGCTAATTTAAGTGGTGGACAAAAACAACGTGTTGCGATTGCCCGCGCATTGGCTTCCGATCCAAAAGTATTATTGTGCGATGAAGCAACCAGTGCGTTAGATCCGGCCACCACACTATCAATTTTAGAACTGCTGCGAAAGATCAACCAGGAGCTAAACTTAACCATTTTGTTAATCACGCATGAAATGGCGGTGGTAAAAGGTATCTGTTCTGAAGTCGCTATTATTGGTGATGGTAAATTAGTTGAACAAGGTCGAGTCGGTGATATTTTTGCCCACCCTAAAACTGCATTAGCACGTCAGTTTATTCGCTCGACATTAGATCTCTCTATTCCCGAAGATTACCGCAGCCGTTTATTAACGGAACATGTCGACAACAGTTATCCGCTAATACGTTTGGAATTTACCGGAGCTTCGGTTGATGCACCTTTAATCAGCCAAGTTGCACGAGAGTTTAATATCGATATCAGTATTCTTAGTTCGAATATGGACTATGTGGGTGGGGTTAAATTTGGCCTGATGTTAGCTGAGTTTTTTGGAGCAGAAGACGCTGCACAGCAAGCTATCGCTTTTCTAAAAGAACATAAAGTCGAAATAGAGGTGTTAGGTTATGTCGCTTGATTCAATTTTCAGTTGGTGGGGAAACAATGAACGCCTTATCGCTTTATTAGTCGATGCATTAGGGCAAACATTAGCAATGGTTTTTGCTTCAGGTTTTATCGGCTTTATTTTCGGTATTCCATTGGGGGTTTTATTACACCTGAGTAAAAAATCAGGTTTACTTGAAAATCATGCTTTAAATAAAACACTGGGTATCGTGGTTAATATTGGCCGCTCAATTCCATTTATTATTCTCTTGGTTGCGATTATACCCTTTACACGTTTTATCGTCGGAAGTTCAATTGGCACCGCAGCGGCAATTGTCCCGCTAACGATTGCTGCGATTCCGTTTATCGCACGTCTTGTTGAAGGTGCGTTATTAGAAGTACCTTCAGGTTTAGTGGAAGCTGCGCAGGCGATGGGAGCCAAACCCAGACAGATCATTACCAAAGTACTTCTGCCAGAGGCACTGCCCGGCATTATCAATGCAGTGACTATTACCCTAGTTACTCTCGTAGGTTATTCAGCAATGGCAGGAACCGTTGGTGGCGGAGGACTTGGTGATGTAGGTATTCGTTATGGCTATCAGCGTTTTGACGGCACGGTAATGATGATTACTGTAGTTATCTTAGTAATTGAGACAGAAATTATTCAATCTGTTGGTGATCATTTAGTTAAGCATGTTGATCATCGCTAAAAATTTCAATCCAAACTAAAACTAAAATTCAGGGAAACACCTTGAAAGGAGAAATACCATGACCTTTAATCTTAAAAAGATTTTCACTGTTGTCGGCTTAGCCTCAACACTGGCACTAGCTGGCTGTAACGATAACGAAGCTGTTGTACAGACCAACCCAGTTGTTGATAACAATAAAATTACTGTTGGCGTAATTGCAGGATCCGAAGCACAAGTTGCTGAAGTGGCCGCACAAGTTGCAAAAGTAAAATATGGTTTAGAAGTAAATCTGATTATTTTTTCTGATTACATTACACCTAATGCAGCACTGGATGAAGGCTCTATTGATGTGAATGCATTCCAACATAAACCTTATCTTGATCAGCAAATTAAAGATCGTAACTATAAGTTTGCTATCGCAGGTAATACATTTGTTTACCCTATCGCCGCTTACTCAAACAAAATTAAATCACTTGATGAATTAAAAGATGGAGATCAAATTGCAGTACCAAGCGATCCAACCAACCTGGCTCGTGCTTTAATGCTTCTTCAGCAGCAAGGACTGCTTAAATTAAAAGATGGTGCAGATCTGACAGCCACGGTACTTGATATTGTAAGCAGCCCTAAGAACTTAAAGATTGTCGAGTTAGAAGCAGCACAACTGCCGCGCTCTCTTGATGATGTCACTTTTGCAATTATCAATACAACTTATGCAAGCAGCATCAACTTAACACCGGAGCAAGACGGTATCTTTGTTGAAGATAAAGAATCACCATATGTAAACCTGATCGTTGCCCGTGAAGACAATGTGGCAGCTGAAAATGTAAAAACATTTGTTAAAGCATACCAGTCAGAAAAAGTTTACCAGGTAGCGCAGGAAATATTCAAAGGTGGCGTTGTTAAAGGTTGGTAATTTTATAGATACAAACCAGTGCTCATCTAACTCTAGTGGTTTGGCATAAGCAACTAAAAAAGGTATTGATCCTAGATCAATACCTTTTTTTTTAACTACCAGATCCGTTGCATATATATTTCGCTTTAATGACAGTCATAAAAAACAGAGCGAAGTCTGCTTGGTAAAAGCATTTTAGGGATTAATTCGATCTAATCGTCATTTCTCTAATTTGGATCTGAATCGGTAATAACACGACCGTCACGTGAATCATAGTAAATGGAAAGCGTCGGTAATGGGTTATAGAAAAATCGGCATTGATCTGGCCCGATATAGGTAACTTTATAATCGGAGTCAGCAACATCTGCAGAGAGCGAAACTGTTGGCCCCTCTTCTAATACAGTGATCCATACAGAAATACAATCTTCTGTATTATCAAGCCTTGGGCTCTCCTCAAAAGGAGGCCAGCTTTGTGCCGGCCAGCCCCACTGGTTGATATCTAATTGACCATCACTTCCATGACCATAAACCTGCAAATTATCAACCGGACCTGAATTGCCTGTAGCGATCCATTTCATATTGGCGAGATTGATAGCGCTGGCAAAAGCACCTCCCGTGCCTTTTACTACAGAAACTTGACTGTCTTGTTTAAGATTCACAAATTTTGGCAGAGCAGTGGCTGCTAATACCCCCAGAATAATAATAACCACCACAAGCTCTATAAGAGTGAAACCTGTTGCGTTGTTTATTAATCTTGGTTTATTGAACATACATATCCATGCGAGCAGTTAGTGTCATTAAAATTTAAGTGCTTATTAGGCTGATTTTTATGCGGAAAGTAAATAATTTATTTAAAGAAAAGAAGAGTTGCCGCGGAATTTGTATTGTTAATACTTAAAAAGAAAAGGCTGGAGATCCAAATTGAAAATGGCGGTTATAAAATAAACCAATAAGCTATGAATCTCCTGCCTTGCCAGCTTAAGATAAACAACTACAGACACAGTTCCGCCCTGAATCTTTTGCTTTATACAGGTATTCATCGGCTTGTTTAAACATTGAAGATTCATCATTGTAAGGTATATCAACAATGCTGCTGACGCCAGCACTGACAGTAATTGATAATGTACACTCTTTACAACTAAAGAATGTATTTTCAACGGTTTGGCGAAGTTTCTCAGCAATAACTAAAGCGTCATCAAGATTAGTATCGGGTAATAATAACGCAAACTCTTCGCCACCTACTCGCCCTATATAATCAGATTTCCGTACCACGCTTTTACAAATATCCACAAATTGCTGTAACACTTGATCGCCACACGGATGACCGTAATTGTCATTAACTAATTTAAAGAAATCTATATCCAATAAGATTAACACCAGCTCACCATTAGATTTTATCGCCTTTTGATAATCCAATCTGAACAAGGCCATAAACTGGCGACGATTAAAGGCTTTAGTGAGACTGTCGACGGTTGCATGCTCAATTAACTCATTTTGAGCATCAATCTGTGCAGCTAAAATATTATTTGCATAATGTGCCAGGGTAATAAATTCTGAATATTTTAAACTGTCTTTGACAATCAATCTGTTTGTGCTCGATGCTGATTTAAAAACATGAATAAAACGCTGCATATCTCTATCCAGACTATTTTTGAAAGCGAATCCAACCATCACGAAGACAGCCAATAAAATCACAGTAATGGCCAGCACATTAAACATACTGCGTTGTAATGACTTATCCATCTCCACTTTGAAATTAGCTATGTATAACTCAACCTCTTCCACATAAGTTCCCGCACCTAAAGTCCATCCCCAAGGTAGAAAAGCTTGCACATAAGAGGTTTTAGTCGAAACTTTATCTGTGACAGGATTAACCCATGAATATTGTACAAAACCACCATATTGATTATTAATTACGTTATTGATGCTGGTAATTAATTTGTTGCCATGGATATCAGAAAACTCTGAAATATTCCGATGTTTCATATTAATTAACTCAGGGTGCGCAATAAACTCCCCTTGCTTATTAAACACAAAAATATAATCCGAACTTTTACGCTTAAAATTAATTTTATCGAGAATACTTTGTTTGGTATCTTGATCAATATCAGACTCATATTCAAAACCACCTATGTACCAGCCTAGGGCTTTAAACGGCTTGATAAAAATAAGGGCGGGTTGGTCAGCTGTTCCTGATTCTGTTAAATTTTCCTGCAGAAAACCACGACCTTGGCTTTTAATCAAATAGGTCATTTTTTCGCGTAGCGTTTCTGAAAAGGTACTGTTTTGTTTGCTCTTTCTAGGTTTTAAACTTTCTAAAACAGGGGTACCATTACTGTTATAAATGAAATAATGACCTTGTTTATTGTTACCGGCTATTACCGGGGCTAATGCCTCAATAACCGATTGTTTAATTTCTGAAAGTGGGCTGTTTTCTCTGTTCTGATAATAAATGTTTTCGGCAATTAATAATGCTTGCTCGACATGAGCTTGCATCTCCAATTTTACCCGATTTCGATAACTGTATCTTTGAAACGCAATAAACTCGATCAGGTCTGCGACTTGATCTTTAACGTGAGTTTTTTTAGCCAATAATTGTGCATCCCGAATTTCATTAATTTGTGTTTGATGATCACTTTTAATCATCTCAATATAATAAAAAGAGATCACAACAGAAGAAGCGATCATCAATACTAAAATGACCGCTGTAAATCTACCTAGCAAACTTTTTCTTTTCATCTCATCCATTAAATTATCCCTGTTTAATAAATTTTTAAAATCGAGTCAAGGCAGGTAAATATAAATTTCAGAGCGCTGCAATATTGCTATCACGGCCTCAAGATACAAAAACGATTGTAGGGCTTATCTAGTAAAAAGACACACAATATAATAGGTTAATTTTAATAACAATTTCAGTGCGTAATGTCAAGATTATCACTAATGGCTAGCTTACAAGATGCAATATTTACAAATGCATTAACAATAAATAGAATTTTTCATTAATTGTAACAAGAGCCCGGCTTAAAAGATTATCGGGATAACGAGGAAAGACCCGCTCATTTATTAGACTACCCTTTTTCTTATGAACTTTATAAGATAAAAGTCAATGAACCAGCATATTTTAACGATTTCTCTTATCTAATTACCTGATATATATATGGGGGCATATATCTCCTCGCATATTTTTTTGAGTAATACTTATTCTTCAACCATACTTATTATTAATTTGCTTTGCAGACAGAGTATGAAGATCAATCGTCCGTTGAAATTTTTTTTGTATTTTACGATCATCTGCCTGATTGGGCTCTTTGCTGCTTATTCATCCGCACTGCCAATTCATAATACAGATGATTTACAACTGAAATATCCCGCCTTAGTTGAATCTATATACCAAAACCACTCTGACAATAATTATTGGCAAGAGGAGTCGCTAAGAAATGAATTTGAAAAGCAAATAATATTAATAGCTCTTGCTGATGTTAGCGATGATTTATCTGATTGCTACCAGGCATTAAAGCAGGCGACTAAACAGAAAGATTGGCAGCGCTATGAACGTGTAGCTTCAGATTCGTTACTGTTTTATATGTCCTATACAGAGCAAATAGCCAGTAAAGGCATCTCCTGGTTATTTGGAGAGCGAATAGAAAATAACATTGGGGCACCATCCAATAAATCAATTGACGCATTTTTTAATGCTTCATCTACTCAAGCTCGATTGGAATATTTACAAGCGTTATTACCCAGATCAGCTCAACATACTCGCCTCTACCAAAATTTGTTCGATTTTTATCTGAACAGCAAAAATATTTCTCGTTCTCCGAAATTTACAGCTTTTGCAAAACAGGATAAAAAGCTTCAGCAAAAAG
The DNA here is from genome assembly GCA_013619145.1 of Psychromonas sp. Classification (GTDB taxonomy): domain Bacteria; phylum Pseudomonadota; class Gammaproteobacteria; order Enterobacterales; family Psychromonadaceae; genus Psychromonas. Next base: position 31,843 of record JABXKR010000295.1, read on the forward strand.
ATTTCTTACTCGCTCGCTTACAAATTTCAGGAGATATATCGCTGCAGATGAAACTGTATTTTGAGTCACAGGAGAAAGAGCTCTACAGCCAGGAGCTTCAAGAAGTGATTCAACTTTTTCAAGTACGTCACGGTTTAAAACCTGACGGTATCATAGGTAAAAACACCCGCTATTGGCTTAATATCAGTTATCATGAACGTCTAAGATTAATGGCATTAAATATCTTAAGACTGCAATTGTGGGCAATCAATAAACCCAGAATGGTATTAGTGAATATCCCAAATTATACAATGGAGTATTGGGAAGATGGCCAGAAAGTATTTGAAAGTAAGGTGATAGTCGGTCGTTCAGAAAGAAAAACACCGCTCTTTACCTCTAAACTTGATTCGATTGTATTTAATCCAGCATGGAACGTACCAATTACAATAATGCGTGAGGATATTCTGCCTAAGGCGTTATCAGACAGTGATTATTTGAACCAGCACCAATATGAGATCATTCCAAGTTGGCGAAGTAAAGAGGTGATTGATCCGAATCAAATTGAGTGGGAGTCGATCACTGCAGAGAATTTCCCCTATAAATTGCGCCAAAAACCGGGACACGCTAATGCGCTTGGTTTATATAAATTCAACACTCCAAACAAATACGCCATCTATCTACACGATACACCTGCAAAATACTTATTTGAAAATAGAAATCGCACTTACAGTTCGGGTTGTATCCGTGTCCAAAAAGCAGAGCAATTTGTACAACTGCTTATGGATAAATCGGGTTTTTCATCTCAAGATTATGATAGGCATCATAAAGAGCAAAAAACCAGTGTGGTGGGTTTAAAGAAAAGAATAACCCTTTATACAATGTACCAGACAGTATGGGTGGATGAATCAGGTTTTACGCAGTTTAGAAAGGATATTTATGATTACGACAAACTAAGTAAAAGTAAAATTAAAACAAAATATTTTCATTTTCAGTAAAATAAAACCCCTTATTCTTCAATCAGTAAGCTAAGCAATGGCGTATCTCTGCAACATTTAAGCGATATCTCGTTTGACCCCATTATAAATACCCCGTATCTTCGCACTCAACTGTTCATTATCTGCACAATGGAGCTTTATGAGAACCCCTGATTTTAGTCGTCGAACATTTCTTAAAACCGGCCTTGTTGCTTTAGGAGCAGCGGCTTTTCCATCTGTATCATTTGCATCATTAATGAGCGACGCGCCCAGAGTATTGCAGATGAATAATCTTCATACCGGTGAAAGATTACTAACAGAATATTTCGATGGTCAAGACTATCAGTTAAGTGAACTGCAGAAGATTAATCATTTATGCCGTGATTTTCGCCAAAACGAAGCGGTAAATATGGACAGAGGTTTATTCGATCAACTCTCTAGAATCCAACAACTCATTGGCTGTGATAATCAAGTTCAAATCATCTCAGGTTATCGTTCCCCTGCAACCAATGAAATGCTCCGCGGAAAATCAAGCGGTGTCGCTAAAAAAAGTATGCATATGCGCGGTAAAGCGATTGATTTTCGCCTAGAAGGTGTACCGTTGGCTGAAGTTAGAAAAGCTGCGCTATCACTTAAAGCAGGTGGTGTAGGTTATTACCCTGGCAGTAATTTTGTGCATATTGATACTGGACACTTTCGTTCATGGTCATGATAACGACGTTAATAACCGAAAAAAGTAACAAGCAAAATGGCTAGCAAAATGGCTAGCAAAATGGCTAGCAAATTAGCTAGCCATTAGGATGTAGTAAAAAGATTTGAATCACTGTTAGCTGTAATTTACAGTTTAACCATTACCGACCTGTTTGCCCCAAACATTGCCCTGTAAACTAACATGAACAGTGATCTCTTCACGATCATGATAAAGCTGCTTAGCTTGTAGTTGATAGTTCAGACCTGCTTCTTCTAACATATCGGTTAAGATTTTCAAATCTTCACTGGCTTCCTGGTAGCGTTTTTTCATTGGCAGTTTAAGGTTAAAAATAGCTTCTTTACACCAGCCTTCAATCAACCATTTGGCCATCAGTTTTGCGACACGTTTTGGTTTTTCAATCATATCACACACTAACCAATCGATATTTTTACGCTCTGGCTCGTACTTAAAGCCATCAACCATATAATGGGTTACCTGGCCACTATCCATTAAGCTCTCAGCCATAGCGCCATTATCAATACAGGTAACAAATAGTCCGCGGCGTACTAACTGATATGTCCAACCACCCGGACATGCACCTAAATCCACCGCTCGCATACCAGAGTGTAAACGCTCTTCCTGCTCTTCTGGTGTTAAAAACACCTGGATTGCTTCATCAAGCTTTAATGTTGAGCGGCTTGGCGCTTCACTTGGGAAACGTAAACGCGCAATGCCCATATATAATTCGCTGCGATTATTCGGCACAGAAAAACCGATATAAGCGGATTGATTATCTAAAAAACAGAGGTGATAACAGAGCTTTTTACGATTCTCTTTATTCGTCAAACTGTTGTGCTTTTTCAAGGCTTGGCGCAGCGGTACCGTAAACTTACGACAGAAAGTTAATAATGGTTTTGTCTCATCACCTTCCGGTGTTTCAACATACAGATCGCCCCCCATAGGCATATTGCGTGTCACTTCAAGAATCGGACTAATACGATCATCAAGCGGCAGGTTTTCCACAAATGCTTTTACAGCTATTAACTGACGGGAAAAAATAAGTTGCGAATAATCAAGCTGTTTTACTAACCCTTCCACTTCCTCCGGGTTATAACATTGGTAAAATACATAACCGCTATTACGCACTGTTTTAATAAAACCAAATACTTCTAAAGCCGTTGCTTTGTCTTGTATTTCATTTGCACAGTCATTTTCAAAACCGGGACGACAATATAATAAAATTCCTAACATACCTACCTCTGCTCAATATCTCTTAAGCGTAATCTTTTAATATACTCAGACTAATCTGAGCTTTTAATATTTTTGTCTTTGAACAAACTTACCAGCAATAACAGCCATGCGATTATCAATAATAAACCACCAATCGGTGTTATCGCTGCCACTGTCTTAGTACCGGTTAAAACGTACAGATATAAACTGCCACTAAAAAAACAGATACCTAATACAAATGCAATTTTACTAATGAGTAAAAAGCGATTACTAATAAAAAGTGAAAGCACACAAACGACTAATAAAGTGATCGCATGAAATAACTGGTAAGTAACGGCTAGTTGGAAGTATTCAATCTGCTGACTAGAGGCCCAGCCACTTAAACCGTGGCTGGCATATGCACCTAACGCCACGCCTGCTGCCCCTAATATTGAGGCGATAATTAAAAACAGACGTGTTGTATTAGGGATTGTCAAATGAGTGATAATAGTTACTCGGTAATAATCACATCTAAGCTTTTCGCTAACTCATCCATCTGTTTCATTTGTGACAGGAATGGTTTTAGCTTATCAAGAGGAAGTGCACATGGGCCATCACACTTAGCGTTGGCTGGATCTGGATGCGACTCTAAGAACAAGCCGGCGATTCCTTGTGACATGCCCGCTAAACCAAGTTGTACCACTTGGCTACGACGACCACCAGCACTATCACTACGTGCTCCAGGTTTTTGTAATGAATGAGTCACATCAAAAATAACAGGGTAACCTGTTTCTTTCATGGTGCTGAAACCTAACATATCAACCACCAGGTTGTTATAACCAAAACAGCTGCCACGTTCACAGAGAATGATCTCATCATTGCCCGCTTCGTTGAACTTAGTAATGATATGCTGCATTTCATGCGGAGCTAAAAACTGCGCTTTTTTCACATTAATAACCGCATTGGTTTCAGCCATTGCTTTAACAAGATCGGTCTGACGGCTTAAAAATGCAGGTAGTTGGATAACATCAACCACTTCCGCTACAGGTTTTGCTTGGTAAGGTTCATGTACGTCGGTAATAATTGGCACATTAAAGGTCTTTTTGATCTCTTCAAAAATACGCAAACCTTCTTCAAGCCCCGGGCCACGATAGCTATTAATTGATGAACGATTGGCTTTATCAAACGATGCTTTAAATACATATGGAATATTTAACTTCGATGTAACTTCAACATAAGTTTCTACCATCTTCATTGCTAAATCACGTGACTCTAAAACATTCATGCCACCAAATAAAACAAATGGGCGGTCATTGGCAACATCAATATTGCCTACTTTTACTATTTTTTGTTTCATCATTTACTCTCTTCTTTATTAGTGAAGCACTTGAGTATTTGTCTCAAGGCTCATCTGTTTAATCTGTTGTTTTAATAGGCTTACAATTGGATCTTCAGGAAATTGTTCAATAAAGAATTCAAAATCGCTACTTGCCAATTTAAAACAGTCTAGTTGCTGAAACAGGAAACCGCGATCTCGTACTTCATAAGCATCATCAGGATCAATGCGCAGTAAAATATCACAACACAATAAGGCCAACTCTAAGGCATCAGCCTGAATATAGGCGGCCTTAATAACGTTAATTAAGCGTTTTATTACGGTTTTATTATCATCAGGCTTAAGCATATCAAGCGTTAATCGAGCATGATTGCCTAACTGTCCACGAACTTTAAGTTCAAGCAGATCCCATGAAGGTAACTCACCGGTAAACGGATCAAGATAAAGCACTTCATTTTGTAGATTAATACGAATCAAAAATCCGCTCGGAAAGCAGATCCCTTGCGCATCAAAATCACAGGCATTTAATAAATCTAAGAGTAAAACCCCCAGACTAATTGGAATCCCTTTTCGGCGTGATAATACTTTAGAAATCAGGGCGTTTTTAACTTTAAAAAAAGCTTTCCAATCACCTCTAAATTCTTGCTGCTGGTAAAGAATATCAAGCAGTTTATTTAGTTTTTCTTTATCAGCAACGGCAAAACCAGCTAGTTTCGATTTAATAACAAGATGTTGCAGACGTAACTCATCTTGAAACTTTTTAACACTAATGCCTGTTATTTCCGATTCAACAACAATGGCGGCATCAATCAGTGAGCATGCCTCAAAATCGAACTGTTCATTAATCAACAGTTCACTATTTTCATAATCGACATTTTCTACAACATCATTTTTAGATACAGTTATCACGTTTTACCCTACTAATAAAATAGCTTGTTTGCTGATTGCCAGCTTGCCGATATAAGCAAGCCAACCAAACGCACCTATAAACGCTAAAAATTGCATCCCTTTCCGTTTACTTTTATCTAAAGCAACAGAAACCATCACAAGATAAGCGACAAATGCACCTATTTTTTCGATTAACCAAAAACCATGATTATCAAAAGGATTAATTTGCACAAACCACATTAAAATCAAACCTAACAGCAAAATAGTAAAATGAGTATGTAACAATATTTTTTTGAAAATTACTTTTTGTGCATTTTTATGGCCA
>JABXKR010000127.1 GCA_013619145.1 Psychromonas sp.
CCCCTTACCTTCTTACCATAATGCTTTAATATATTTGAAAGCTCAGCATCACTTAGGCAACGAAGAATACGAAGTGTATGTTTATCTGCTAATTCCTTTCCCTGGATCTCATTCAAGATTGCAACAACTTCATCTGCAACCAATACTTCAGAGCGCTTTCTATTAATAAATAACACCCCCATTTCTCGGAGTGCATTCAGCGCATCTAAAGCGTTATTTTGCGGAATAGGATCTATTAAGTGTTCAATAGCAGAGGCTTCATCCATCGAGATATTTAACCTATCAGCTAATGTATTTAAAATACTTCTTTCATCATCTGTAATCTTAGCTTCTCGATTGGTCTTTTCATCATTTTTAAAAGCGACAGTTAAACAGTCTTGGTAAATACCTAAAAGAGCCCCCCTATTAAAATCATCTAAGTTTTTACCTAAATCAATTTCATTTTGAAGCTCTCTAGATTCATTTTTAAGTACATTCCACTCTTTGTTATATAGAGCTTCAATCCAAGAAGTCCTGGCGATGCTGTTGCCATCTCTCGTTAGTATATTTATTAGCAGGCCGATTTGAGCGCCTGACATTGCAATTTGCTCTTTGACCTCATCTTTGAAATAGGAGGATACTAATGAAAATAGTGCTGTAATTTCACTACCGGACGCATTTTTTATTTGCCCATCGATTTTACTAACAGACGAGGCTAATTCTGTCTCTTATACACATCT
>JABXKR010000128.1 GCA_013619145.1 Psychromonas sp.
AAAAAAAAAAAAAAAATTTGGATTTTTCTACTTGATTGATGCTTGATAGAACTTGAGATAGTTTCATTGGCTGGTCTACTCCATTTGATTCTTAAATAAATTGAGAAATTATCTATAAAACATTAGAAAAGAAGGCTGGATATCCAAACCTTATTTTTATTTAAAATCATGAAATTAAGCGTAAAAGCATATACCACATGGTTAAAAAAAATATTACACACCATCACATTATCATTAAAAAATAACCAAGTTATGAAAAAACAAGTTGGGATGAAGTCATAAATGGCGAAGGTCTTGCGTTTTGCTTTTTTATACAAAAAACTTTGGGTTTATCATAAATCCACCAAGCCAACAGAAAAGGCAAAGAAAAGGCGGGACAGGCAAGCCTTTTTTACCCCCATTAGCTGCATTGAATAATACCTCTAACTAGAAATTATGCCGTTGCACTCACGAGGATTATGCAGGATTCCATGATTAGTTTCGCTTGATATCGCAGCTCGTTACCTCCCCGTTACCCAACCTTTCTTAAACTAGCTCGGTCAATTCGGTGCAAACACAAACAAAAGGAAAGGCTTATGTTCAGTTCTTCTCGCTATCTACAAAATATCGTTATTTTGAGTGCTTCGGCAGCTTTGGCGGCATGCTCTCCCGACTCAACATCAACAATAACCTCAACGGAGTCGCCATCAACAATAACCCCAACCGACACAACTAACGTGCGTGTTCCAGCTGAATGGGAACCCCAAGCCGCAGTCTGGATGCAGTATCCTGATCAGTGGGAAGCGAGTATGCGTCCGGCATTCGCCAGGATCGTTTCAGTCGTGCAGCAATATCAGCCAGTGCACATGCTTACTCGTAACGAGCAGGAAAAAAGTCAGGCTCAGGAGTTATTAAGCGAACTCGATGTCGCTGATAAGAACATTCAGTGGCATGTAGTGCCATTCGACAACGCCTGGATGCGTGACAACGGGCCTATTTATGTCACCGACGGTAAGAAAACCTGGATTCAAAACTGGAGCTTTGACGCCTGGGGCGGCAACTTTGGCGGCAACGTTAGCTACAGCAATGATAATCTCATCCCGGACTATGTTGCCAAGCAGCTAAATGTCGAGTCTAAACAATATCTTGACTACATACTGGAGAAAGGTAATGTAGAGGTGAATGGCGATGGCTTTCTAGTGATCAACTGGGATTGCCAGGATCAGCGTAACCCAGGCATGACGCAGCAAGAGCATGAAGCAATCTTAAAAGAAAAGCTCGGGGTACATACCATTGTCTGGGCTTATGGTCATTACCCGGAAGACGGTACAACCGGCCACATTGACGGCACCGCACGATTCATCAATAGCAATACATTAGTCGTCACTGTTCTTGATGACAGTACGACAGACGATCAATTAGTTACCGATGTACAAGCTGCCGGGCTCAAGGTACTGCGTTATGACGGTAATCCTAACTGGCTGGTAGGAAACGGCTTTATTGTTGCCATGGCCGATGAATATGATGAAGACAATAAGGCGCTGCAGGCCCGGCTCGAGTCTTTCTATCCCGATAGAAATGTGTACCTGATCGACGCCTCTATTATTGCTGAAGCGGGAGGCGGTATACACTGTGTCACCAATGATCAACCACTGTTTTAATTCAAAAGGAGCCGTTGAATGCAGATACTGCTTGTCGAAGATAATATGGACTTGGCTGAACTGGTTATTGAATACCTAGAAGCCGAATCCATTGAGTGTGATATCGCCTATAACGGCTCCATGGCCCTTAATCTCCTTGAAGAGAATTCCTACCAAGTAATTGTCTCTGATGTGATGATGCCGAAAATGGATGGCTTTAGCTTCCTGGATAAACTCCGCTGCAGCGGCAATCACACGCCCTGCATGCTGCTCACCGCTAGGAGCAAGCTGGAGGACAAGCTTACAGGCTTTGAAAAAGGCGCAGATGATTATTTAGTTAAACCTTTTGAGCTGGCCGAGCTAACCGCACGGATCAAAATCCTGGCACATCGAGCCCACCCGCCTGCAAATAAAATTAACATTGCCGACTTGGAGCTCGATCTGACCGCGCAGCAGGCATACCGAGCAGGTCAGCAGCTGATTCTAAGCGCCGCCGAATGGCGATTGCTGGAAATTCTCGTCAAACGCAGCCCGTCAGTAGTGGCAAAAGTCGATATTGAAAACCATGTCTGGGGCGGTGAAGCGCCATCCCAAGACGCGCTGAAGATGCTGATTTATCGATTACGTAAAGTGGTCGAACCCCAAAAGCTTAGCCCTCTTATCACCACTGTTCGCGGCCGGGGAGTGATGATCGCCGCACCAGAGGAGCAGGCATAATGTTGCCGCGCAGTATTAGCCGTTATATCTCACTGCAGATCATTCTGCTGGTTGCAATCGTGATGCTGGTATTTATCGCCATGATCAATCTGGTTTACGACTGGGGCAACGATGATTCCGTGCACTACTTTATGAGCTTGGAAGCGGAAAACTATATCGAACATAACCGGCCAACTGAAAGTATACCAGAATGGCCGGCATTTCTACTTGCTGCCCTACTACAATCCCAACACAGAACAACCGCTTTTCGTATTACACATCTATGATGAGTCGCTCGATACAGCCATGCCCGGCCTGACTATTGGCGAAGTGACAGCTCTGTTAGCTTTAGTGCTAGCTGTGCTGAGTATTGGCGTCATTTACAACTTAGGCTGGTCTGTGTTAAGGCCTATCAAGGCATTACGCGAGTGGAACCGCCAAATAGCCTTAAAAGATCTAAAATCGAAAAATATAGAGCAACTGCCCGATTTCCGTTTTGACGAGCTCAATGAAGTGGCCAGGCAAATCCAAAGCTCGCTGACAGAAATCAGTCAACGCAACGAAAAAGAAAAGCAGTTATTACGCGCTTTAAGTCACGAGCTGAGAACACCTCTGGCAATCACCAAAGCTTCATTAGAGCTGATCAACAAAACCGAATCGCAGCTGGCGCCAAAACTTACCAATAAGCTGAGCAAGATCCAGCGAGCCAATACCAATATGTGCGCCACCAGCGAAACCCTGCTGTGGTTATGGTCTGATGATTTAGCTCAGTTTGAAACTCAGCCCATCAACCTTGGTGAAGTCATTGAACAAGAGTTGGAACACAACCGCTATTTAGCAGTCAATAAACTGCTGGATGTCAGCGTATTTGAGCAAGAGGCGATGATTGAGGCTAACCCGGTATTGATACAGATATTGGTGCGTAATCTGGTTAGAAATGCCCTGCAGTATAGCGCTGAAGGCAAGATAGCGATCGATTTCCAGCTTGATGCAGGTTTAACGATCACGAATCCAATCGCTATTGAGACTGATTATGCAAATGAATCCAATGATTATGGCTACGGCGTAGGAATGTACCTGGTCACCACTCTTTGCCAAAAAATGGGATGGCAGTGCACGATTTCGCAAGATGCTAAGCAGTTTAAAGTTCGAATAGCCAAATTTGTTTAATAACCCAAAGTGCTATTTGTAATATCTACAACATCTACATAAGAATAAGATAACTTTAATTATTTATATCCTTCTCCCAACTGATGCACATTTCGTTGACCAAAAGCCTGAACAAAGCTTTTGTTTGCGGGTATTAGCCGCAGGTCCGGGGGACAGAGATTCATATCCTGATAACGGTGCTAAGCATGATCTGCGTATTCTGTAATATTATCTGCTCGATTTATCCAAGCTGATTTTTGCATTCCAGAAGCCTCAAGCTATTAAGTTAACTTGGGGCTTTTTTGTGTGCAGTTGTTTTAACCGTATAGCCGATTTGCTTTGTCGTAGGATTTCACTTGCGGCGAAGAACATAATTGCATGCTATTTTTATTACATGACAAGGAGATATTATTGTTATCGGCAAATGGGGAAAAGTCATGTCCAAGGTAAATTCTATTAAAA
>JABXKR010000016.1 GCA_013619145.1 Psychromonas sp.
TTATTATTAAGACTTTTAAAACTAAAGCGACTCTTCAAGGTGAATGTCATGAAAAAAACAGCATTAATTAACGCTGAATTATCTTACCTGGTAGCCTCTCTCGGGCATTTCGATGAGATTACCATCTGTGATGCCGGGCTGCCGGTTCCAAGTCAAACCCAGCGCATTGATCTGGCTTTAACCTATGGTGTTCCGACGTTTATCGATACAGTTAGCGTCCTGCTCGGTGAAATGCAGATAACCGGCGTGATCCTGGCCAAAGAATTCCAGCAGGTAAGTCCGGAGCTGCACAGCGCACTGCTTGAGCTTATTGCTCAAGAACAAAAACAAGGTAAGGAAATTACTGTTACTTATATCAGTCACGAAGAATTCAAAGGGCGTACCCGGAGCAGTAAAGCAGTTGTTCGTACGGGTGAGTGCACACCTTATGCAAATGTTATTTTTCAGGCCGGTGTTGTTTTTTAGTTTTTCCGAGTAAATCATTGTTAAGGAGCTGCTATGAAACAGCCCATTTTAGAATTGAAAGGCATTCATAAGTCATTTCCCGGTGTAAAAGCACTGGATAATGCATGTTTAAACGTTTACCCGGGTAAAGTGATGGCGCTGATGGGAGAGAACGGTGCCGGAAAATCAACACTAATGAAAGTGTTGACCGGTATCTATTCTTTAGATGAAGGCGAAATATTTTACGAAAATAAGCAGGTAAATTTTACCGGCCCGCGTCATTCCCAGGAAGCGGGTATCAGTATTATTCATCAGGAGCTTAACCTTATTCCTGAGTTGACCATTGCAGAAAATATCTATCTGGGTAGAGAAATAACCAATGCGTTCGGCGCAATCAGATGGTCTGTAATGTTCGACGAAGCGCAAATATTGCTGGATCGATTAAATGTAAAGCATAAACCTTCACAGCTGCTCGGTGAGCTTAGCCTTGGTGAACAGCAGATGGTTGAAATCGCCAAAGCATTGTCATTTAAGTCGCAGATTATCATTATGGATGAGCCGACTGATGCGTTAACTGAAACTGAAACGGCTTCATTGTTTACTGTGATTAATGAATTGCGTGAAGAGGGTTACGGCATTGTTTATATCTCGCACCGCTTAAAAGAAATTTTCGAGATTTGTGATGATATTACTGTGCTGCGTGACGGAAAATTTATTGCTGAACGTCAGGTTGCTGAAACCGATGAAGACAGCTTAATTGAGTTAATGGTAGGCCGTCGTCTGGATGAACAGTATCCGCGTGTTGAGAGTAAACATGGCACAAAGTGTTTAGAGGTCAAAAATTTATCGGCAGCCGATATTGATGATGTCAGCTTCACGCTAGATCATGGTGAAATACTGGGTATTTCCGGTTTGATGGGGGCCGGCCGTACAGAATTAATGAAAGTAATTTACGGCGCTATGCCTCGTCATTCCGGGCAGATTCTGGTTGAGGGGGAAGCCGTTAATCCGCGCAGTTCTCAAGAAGCGCTTGCTCACGGCATCGCTTATATTTCTGAAGACCGTAAAGGTGAAGGCCTGATCCTCGGACTGTCTGTTAAAGAAAATATGTCTCTGTGCAGCTTAAAACAATTATCCACAGGAGTGCAGTTAGATCATGGGGCAGAGGTAGTCGCAGTCGAAGATTTTATTCGCTTATTTAATATTAAAACGCCCTCAAGAAATCAGATTATAGGTAACCTGTCCGGTGGTAATCAGCAGAAGGTGGCGATTGCTAAAGGGTTAATGACCCGCCCTAAGGTATTGATCCTTGATGAACCGACACGAGGTGTTGATGTCGGGGCGAAAAAAGAGATCTATCAGCTTATCAATCAGTTTAAAAAAGAGGGCATGAGCATTATTCTCGTCTCATCAGAAATGCCGGAAGTATTAGGCATGAGTGATCGAATTCTGGTGATGCATCAGGGCCGGATCAGCGGTGAATTTATGACGGATGATGCCGATCAGGAAAAATTAATGGCCTGCGCTTTTGGTCACAATATTATGGAGAAAACAGCATGAACAACAAGGTTATAACTAATCAGGAAGGCCCTAAAGCCCGCGGTCTGATAAATAAAGAATGGTTTATTGAACAAAAGTCATTAATCGCATTAATTATGCTGATTGTTATCGTGTCATTTCTGAACGAATACTTTTTTACGGTGGACAATCTTCTTAATATTCTTCGCCAGACATCGGTTATCGCGATCCTGGCCGCCGGTATGACCTTAGTTATATTAACCGCCGGCATTGATTTAAGCGTCGGTTCTATTTTGGCATTGTGCGGCGCTTTTGCCGCCAGCATGATCAGCATGGAAATACCCGTTCTGATTGCAGTGCCTGTTGCCCTATTAGGCGGAGCTGCACTCGGCTCCATGGCGGGGGTCATTATCGCTAAGGGGAAAGTGCAGGCTTTTATTGCGACGCTGGTAACCATGACATTATTACGCGGTGTGACTATGGTTTATACCGACGGCCGTCCAATTTCAACCGGCTTTACTGATGTTGCAGATGCTTTTGCCTGGTTCGGTACGGGATATGTGTTCGGTATTCCAGTACCCGTCTGGCTGATGATCTGTGTCTTTTCGGGAATCTGGTATCTGTTAAATCATACTCGTTTCGGACGCTATATTTACGCCCTTGGCGGTAATGAATCGGCGACCCTTTTATCGGGGATCAATGTGGATCGTATCAAGATCGGTGTTTATTCAATCTGTGGATTATTATCAGCACTTGCGGGGATTATTATCACCTCACGCTTATCATCAGCGCAGCCGACAGCCGGTATGGGTTATGAATTAGATGCCATTGCAGCGGTTGTGGTGGGGGGAACCAGTCTGATGGGCGGTAAGGGACGCATTACCGGCACGCTGATCGGCGCCCTGATTATCGGCGTATTAAACAATGCCTTAAATTTATTAGACGTCTCGTCGTACTACCAGATGATTGTTAAAGCCGTGGTCATACTGTTAGCGGTACTTGTTGATACTAAACATAAATAAACCTTAATTTAAAAGCCGGCGGGGTGCATAGTGCCTCCGCTAATACCAGTAATATAAAAAGGAATAGAAAATGAAAAAATTTACCACATTAATTTCAGCGGCAGTTCTCTCAGCTTCTTTCAGTGCAGGTGCAATGGCGCAAGATACGCTTGCGCTGGTTGTTTCTACTTTAAACAATCCATTTTTTGTGACTATGAAAGAGGGAGCAGAAAAGAAGGCGGATCAGCTGGGCTACAAGCTTATTGTGCTTGATTCACAAAATGATCCGAGTAAAGAGCTGTCAAATGTTGAAGATCTTATTGTTCGCGGTGTGAAAGTGATTTTAATCAATCCTACGGATTCGGATGCGGTTTCTAACGCTATTCGCGTGGCCAATCAGGCAAAAATACCAGTGATAACATTAGACCGAGGTGCAAATCGTGGTGATGTAGTGACTCATATCGCCTCTGACAATGTTGCTGGCGGGGAGATGGCGGGTAAATTTATCAGTGAAAAAATTGGTAAAAATGCACGTGTTATTCAGCTTGAAGGTATCGCCGGTACATCTGCTGCACGTGAACGCGGTGAGGGTTTTATGAAAGCAGTTAAAAGCGAAAAAATGGAACTGTTAGCCAGTCAGCCAGCAGATTTTGACCGTACTAAAGGTCTTAATGTAATGGAAAATATGCTTTCTTCTAAACCCAACACGCAAGCCGTATTTGCACAAAATGATGAAATGGCATTAGGAGCTATCCGTGCGGTACAAGCATCAGGTAAAGATATTTTAGTTGTCGGTTTTGACGGCACTAAAGATGGTATAGCTGCTGTTAAACGCGGCCTGCTAGGCGCAACAATTGCGCAGCAGCCTGGTTTGATTGGTGAGATTGGTGTTGAGTCTGCTGTGAAACTATTAAAAGGTGAAGCTGTGGATAAAAATATCCCGGTACCGTTAATGATGGTGGTTAAATAAGTATTGCCTGTTGGAACCGGGGTGTCTTGCCCTGGTTCTACTTTTCAAGTTAAGAGCCGACAATTCATTAAAGCCTATTGATTAATTTTGTTGAATGCAGTGTTAATCAATATGTTTCACCTTTATGTTAAATACTAAGTGGTCAATATTATGAATAAATTAGTCGTTTTAGGCAGTGTTAATGCAGATCATGTTCTGCAGGTACCTTCTTTCCCTCGTCCGGGAGAAACATTACATGGACGGGGCTATTGTGTTATCCCTGGAGGAAAAGGCGCTAATCAGGCTGTGGCAGCTGCACGTTTAGGGGCAGATGTTGCATTTATCGCCTGTGTGGGTGATGACAGTTTTGGGGTGAATATCCGACAAGCGTTTGCCGAAGACGGCATTAATGTTGATGCGGTAATGATTGAAAAAGATAAACCGACCGGGATTGCGATGATCCAGGTTGCAAAGAGCGGTGAAAACAGTATCTGTATTTCAGCTGAAGCAAATGCCTGTTTAACAGCATCTCGACTGCAGCCTCACCATCATCTTATTGCTGATGCGGATATGCTCTTAATGCAGTTAGAAACACCGATTGAAGCGATTATAAGCGCTGCAGAAATTGCCAGACAGGCTCAAACCCAAGTTGTACTGAATCCGGCTCCTGCACAACCATTAACGGATGATTTACTGAAGCTTATTGATATAATTACGCCTAATGAAACAGAAGCAGAGCAGCTAACGGGTATTAAAGTTAACGATATGGAGTCAGCGCAACAGGCTGCGGATCTGCTTCATAACAAAGGAATAAAGCTTGTTATGATAACCCTGGGCAGTCAAGGTGTGTGGATCAGTGAAAATGGTCAGGGGCAGCAGATAAAAGGGTTCCGTGTAAAAGCTGTCGATACAACGGCCGCCGGAGATACATTTAACGGCGCACTGCTGACGCGATTATTAGAAGGTGCGGCCTTAGCTGATGCGATTCGTTTCGCCCATGCAGCCGCCGCGATTACGGTCACTGGTGCCGGCGCACAGACATCGATACCATATCGCAATGCGGTAGATAACTTTCTGATTAACGCAGATAATGAACCCTCAATTTTATAAGGATAACAATAAGATAATGGCAACTATCAAAGATGTGGCAAAACATGCAGGCGTGTCGACTTCAACGGTAAGCCATGCTCTTAATAAAACCCGCTATGTAAGCACTGATATTATCGAACGGGTGATGAAAGCGGTTGAAGAGTTGAATTATGCACCTTCTGCACTGGCTCGCAGCTTAAAACTTAAAAACACGCGTACCTTTGGTATGCTGGTGACAACATCAACCAATCCCTTTTTTGCCGAAGTAGTAAAAGGGGTGGAGCGGCGCTGTTATGAACAGGGGTATAATCTGCTTTTGTGTAATACCGAAGGTGATCTGGATCGCCTGAATTTCAATATTGATATGCTGTTACAAAAACAGGTTGATGGTTTGTTACTGCTAAGTGATGAGATTGCCAGTCAGAATTTAAATATATTCGCACGTCATAAACCCGTTCCAACCGTGGTTATGGATTGTGGTGAGACTAATTTTCCCTGTGACAAAATACAGAACAATTCCCGTCACGGCGGTTATTTAGCAACTCAGTATTTAATTAATAAAGGTCATTGTAAAATCGCCTGTATCAGCGGACCTCGTGATAAACAGGCTACATCAGAGCGTTTTAGCGGTTATATTCAGGCAATGAACGAGGCTAACCTTGAGGTTGATGAAGAGTGGCATGCATTCGGAAATTTCGATTGTGAAGGCGGCAAGCAGGCCTTTGAAACAATTTTAGCAACAGGTAATATGCCGAGTGCAATTTTTGTCTGTAATGACATGATGGCGATGGGCGTGATCAATACCGCCAATAAACACGGAATATCGGTCCCCGAGGATCTGTCGATTATCGGTTACGATGATATCAGTCTGGCTAAATTTATTACTCCGTCGTTAACCACTATTCATCAGCCGAAATTTAATTTGGGGCGAAAAGCCTTCGATACTTTGCTGGATCAGATTCAAAGCCGCCGTGAAACGAATATTGATATCCATTTAGAACCGACATTAGTTGAGCGTGACAGTGTCAAAACACTTAATCAACCTTAGCGGTTAAATCGCTAATCCTGAAAACAAAAAAGCCAGTTATGAATGAACATAACTGGCTTTTTAATATTTGTGTTAGCTAGCTTTATTTAAGCTTGCTTAAATCTCTAACTGCACTTTTATCTGCTGTTTTATTAATAGCCATTTCAATGGCGCAAATAAAGGTGAAATATCGGTTTTTACTTCAGTTTGCTTAAGTCACGTACCGCGCCTTTATCGGCTGACGTTGCCATTGAAGCATAAACTTTTAAAGCTGCAGAGATTGGGCGGATACGGTCAACAGGCTTCCAGCCGATTGCATCTTGTTTAATGCGACGTTCAGCCAGCAGTTCATCAGAAACTTTTAAGTCCATTGCACGTGTTGGGATATTGATATCAATAATATCGCCATTTTCAATCAGACCAACCACTCCGCCAGCAGCGGCTTCCGGTGAAACGTGACCGATAGATAAACCAGAAGTACCACCGGAGAAACGTCCGTCAGTAATTAATGCACATTTTTTGCCGAGTCCCATCGATTTCAGGTAACTGGTCGGGTAAAGCATCTCCTGCATACCAGGGCCACCTTGTGGTCCTTCATAACGAATAACAACCACATCGCCAGCAACCACATCTCCGCCTAAAATAGCTGCCACAGCATCATCTTGGCTTTCGTATACTTTTGCAGGGCCGCTAAAGGTAAGGTTATCATCATCAACGCCCGCAGTTTTAACCACTGCGCCGTCAACGGCCATATTACCGAATAAAACCGCAAGGCCGCCCTCGGAGCTAAAGGCATGTTCCAATGAACGGATACAACCTGTCGCACGATCGTTATCGACCGTATCCCAACGACAAGCTTGACTAAATGCTTGCGTGGTACGGATACCGGCTGGGCCTGCGCGATAGAAATCAATAATCGCTGGATCTTGTGTTTGCATGATATCGTATTTAGCTAATTGCGCTTTCATGCTTGGGCTTAAGATAGTAGGAATGTCACTATTTAAGAAACCGGCTCTGTCTAATTCACCTAAAATTGCCATAACCCCACCTGCACGATGCACATCTTCCATATGATATTCAGGTGTCGAAGGTGCTACTTTACAAAGTTGCGGAATACGGCGCGACATAGCATCCATATCACTAACTGTAAAATCAATTTCAGCTTCTTGGGCACAAGCGAGTAGATGTAATACAGTATTGGTTGAACCGCCCATGGCGATATCTAGTGCCATCGCATTTTCAAAGGCTGCTTTACTGGCGATTGCACGCGGCAATACGCTGTAATCGTCTTGCTCGTAGTGACGTTTGGTAATATCAACAATACGGCTGCCCGCTTCTAAGAATAGTTGCTCGCGATCGGCATGGGTTGCCAGCATTGAACCGTTACCCGGTAATGAAAGTCCTAGCGCTTCGGTTAAACAGTTCATTGAGTTTGCGGTGAACATGCCCGAGCAAGAGCCACAAGTTGGGCAGGCGCTACGTTCTACATTGGCTACATCTTCATCAGATACATTTTTATCTGCGCCCATAACCATAGCATCAACTAAATCAAGTTTGATAATTTGGTCGGAAAGCTTGGTTTTACCCGCTTCCATTGGTCCGCCAGACACCATAATCACTGGAATATTTAAACGCAGAGACGCCATCAACATTCCCGGGGTGATTTTGTCACAGTTAGAGATACAAACGATGGCATCAGCACAATGTGCGTTAACCATATATTCAATTGAGTCTGCAATTAAGTCACGAGAAGGCAGGCTGTATAACATGCCTGAGTGACCCATAGCGATACCGTCATCAATGGCGATAGTATTAAATTCTTTAGCGATACCACCGGCAGCTTCAACTGCACCGGCCACTAATTGGCCCATATCTTTTAAATGAACATGGCCAGGAACAAATTGTGTAAATGAGTTAGCAATGGCGATAATTGGTTTACCGAAATCATCATCTTTTACGCCTGTTGCGCGCCATAAAGCACGAGCTCCCGCCATATTGCGGCCATGTGTGGAAGTTTTAGAACGATAGTCTGGCATTTTAATTCCTTTTTTTAGTAACGATCTTACCTGTTTTTTACAGCGAGTTACTTGTTATTTATTCATTTTCGGTTAACTGATTTAAGCAGATAACTTTGTCTTTAACAAGCTACGAGTACAACTTACGCGCTGGCTTTAATTACTTGTTCCTGCCCCATTGCTGCGACTTGGGTAATGCCAAATAATTTTTCAATTTGTTTGCTTAATAGACCCACTGGACGATCGCTACATACCGTCAAGGTGACGTGCAGTGATTTTTCATTTTCTGTTGTTTCGCCATTAATATTTTGCACTCTGAAACCACGATGACGGCAAACACGTAACAGACGTTCTAATAGTTCAGGGCTATTCTCGCCTTGGATAATCAATAAATATTTCATTGTAAACTCTCCATCATTTTATCGTTTGCTGCACCCGGTGGAACCAGTGGCCATACATTTTCTTCTTCTGAAATTGAAACATGTAATAGATACGGGCCGTCACTTTCTAGCAGACGCGTTAATGCGTCTTGTAACTGGCTTTTTATTACAATCGTTTCCCCTGGAATATCAAAAGCGCTGGCCAGTGTTACAAAATCAGGGTTATCAGTTAAAATAGTTTCGCTATAACGACCATCAAAAAATAGTTTTTGCCATTGACGAACCATACCTAAACGCTGGTTATCGATAAGCAGTATTTTAATCGGTAATTTTTTACGTTTGATAGTGCCAAGTTCCTGTACGTTCATCATAAAAGAACCATCACCAGAAATAGCAATCACAGTATCATTCGGGCGGGCTACTTGTGCGCCGACTGCAGCTGGAATACCAAACCCCATAGTGCCTAAACCTGAACTTGATATATGGTTTTCAGGGCGATCCACAAACATATGTTGTGCTACCCACATTTGATGCTGACCAACATCACTGCAGATAACGGTATCGGCAGGTTTCATTTCGGCAAGTTGGCGGAGCATTGCGGGTGCATAAATTGCTTCACCCGGGTGGTCATAGCGGTTAGCAAAATTACTCTTCATGGTTAAAATATGTTTTTGCCAAGCACTAATAAAGGTTTCAATCTCAATGGCGGGTAAAACTTCTTTTAAATCATCGGTGATAGCCAGATCTGCAAGTCGTAATTTATCTATTTCTGCCGCATCAATATCAAGGTGGATAACTTTTGCGTGGCTGGCAAATTCATCGAGTTTACCTGTTACCCTGTCATCAAATCGAGCGCCAACAGCAATCAGCAGATCACACTCTTGAATTGCAAAGTTGGCCGCTTTGCTGCCATGCATACCAACCATGCCCATAAAATATTCAGAATCATGTTCAATAACCCCAATCCCTTTTAGCGTACAAACACTGGGAATATAGGTATATTGAATAAAGTTACGCAGCTCCTGAGTTGCATTTGCCATACCTACGCCACCACCAACATAAAGAAGTGGCTTACTGGCTGATTTTATCATCTCTCTGGTTTGTCTTATTAAAGAGGGATCAATGGGGGTACTTAAGTTGTTTTCTGTTGCAAGCACTTTTAGTGATGTAAATTCAGGAGCATCTCCAAGTTGAATATCTTTGGGGATGTCGATTAACACAGGTCCGGGGCGACCAGATGTTGCAATCTTAAAAGCTTGTTCAATAATCGGACCTAATTGATCTGCACTTTGCACCATAAAGCTGTGTTTACAGCAAGACAAAGAAAGTCCTAAGACATCAACTTCCTGGAAAGCATCAGTACCAATTAAATTACTGGCTACTTGCCCTGTGATTGCAACGACAGGGATCGAATCAAGTAATGCATCCGCTAACCCTGTGACCAGGTTTGTCGCACCGGGACCTGATGTTGCAATACAAACTCCAACATTACCGGTTGCGCGTGCATAGCCTATAGCTGCCATTGCAGCGCCCTGTTCGTGGCGACATAAAAGGTGATTTAAACCGCCATCATAAAGCGCATCATAGAGCGGCATAATAGCCCCTCCGGGATAGCCGAATACTTGGGTTATATTTTTTTGTTTTAATGCTTGAACAATAAAATTGGCACCATTCATTATTTTCTTCCTGAATTTACTGAAGGCTTATCGTTATTTTGTTTTAACTGGAAAATAAGCAAAATAATCAATCCCACTTTTTAAAAAAAGTGGGTCTTTATAGCAAAAAACAGCAACTTTCTCAACTTTTGTCACATTTTTAAACAAAAGTGGCTAAGGCAACTTTACTAATAGTAACTATTGCCAAGTAAATTCACTGCTTTTTAAGCAGTCAATAACAGCTAATTTGTATTTTAAATCAACATAAATAATCAATCTGAAAATGCTCGCCTATACTAGAAAGCGTTGTATTAAGGTAAAGGATAAGTTATGGCATTAGCAAGTTTATACTGTCGTGCGTTATTAGGTGTGGATGCGCCAGAGGTCTTAGTTGAAGTGCATTTAGGCACCGGATTACCGGGTTTTTCATTAGTGGGGTTACCGGAAACTTCAGTAAAAGAAGCCAAAGAAAGAGTACGCAGTGCGATAATAAATAGTAATTTTAAGTTTCCAAATAAAAGAATAACCGTTAATTTGGCGCCTGCGAATCTGCCTAAAGAGGGGGGGCGTTTTGATTTGGCCATTGCGCTGGGCATTTTAATTGCCTCTGATCAACTTGCCAAGACAAACAGTGCTCAGTTTGAATGTTTTGCCGAGTTGGCCCTGTCCGGTGAATTACGGCCTATTGATGGTGTTATTCCCTGTGCATTAGCCGCCAAAAAGAAAAATCGCAGTTTAATTATCTCTCCTGAAAATCAAAATGAAAGTGCGTTAACAGGTGTAAAAGCATTTGTTGCCTCTAACCTTGTTGATGTTTGTGCATTTTTACAAGGTTTGCAAAAACTGCCTGAAGCCATTTCCCCTCCTACTGCAAAACCTAAAAATCAGCCTGATATGAGTGATGTTTTAGGACAGGAGCAAGCGAAACGTGTAGAAATTGCAGCTGTTGGCGGCCATAATTTATTGTTAGTTGGCCCGCCGGGTACAGGCAAAAGCATGTTAGCAGAACGGTTTATGAGTTTACTGCCAAAGTTAACTGAGTCACATGCACTGCAAACTGCTGCTATTTATTCTGTGTGTGGTAAACAACGCGATGATTGGTATCAACCTCCATATCGCGCACCGCATCATAGTGCCTCTTCCGTTGCGCTGGTCGGTGGTGGGGGGAAACCGAAACCAGGTGAAATATCATTGTCTCATCGTGGTGTGTTATTTCTTGATGAACTGCCTGAATTCCCAAGAGCAGTACTCGATAGTCTGCGCCAACCTCTTGAAACCAATAAGGTCACTATTTCACGTGCGGCTAATCAAGTGACCTTTCCTGCACATTTCCAGTTGATTGGGGCAATGAATCCCAGCCCGTGCGGTCATATTAGCGGAGAGCTGCGGCGTAGCACGCCGGATCAAATATTACGTTATTTGGGGCGTTTATCCGGCCCTTTTTTAGACAGGTTTGCATTGTCGATTATGGTGCCGTTATTGCCCAAAGGTACGCTTGCTTTATCACAAGCAGGAGGGCAACAAAACAGTGAAAGCAGTGCACAGATTAAAGTGAGGGTAAAGCAGGCGAGAGAGAGA
The DNA here is from genome assembly GCA_013619145.1 of Psychromonas sp. GTDB lineage: Bacteria > Pseudomonadota > Gammaproteobacteria > Enterobacterales > Psychromonadaceae > Psychromonas. Next base: position 11,657 of record JABXKR010000016.1, read on the forward strand.
CAAATAGCTCGTCAGGGAAAATTAAACCATGCGCTGACGACGCAGGAGATAAGCGCATTTTGTCAGTTAAGCATTGAAGATGCCGAGTTTTTAGAGAGTCAACAGTTAACTAATTAGGATAAAATGGGGTTATCAATCCGCGCCTGGCACAGTCTGTTAAAAGTGGCGCGTAGCATTGCTGATTTAGCCGCCAGTGAAAAAGTGCAACGTCTGCATCTCTCTGAATCACTTTCTTATCGTGCGATGGATCGATTGCTGAAAAGTGTTTCTTATGAGTAATTAGTTTTCTTGCCGCGTTTATCTCATCTCATTTAGTAAATATTTTTTTTTAAAATTAGTTATTGGTGCCTGCATTGCTTTAATGGTTTCTGGTGAAAGTGTTGGATTTTGCAACTCAATGAAAACTCTTTTTTTAAGATCGAATTTATTTAATAGTTCTCGGTAATATGAATCAAACAGCAGCTCTGTTTCGCCGCTTTCTTGCAAACGCGTTAACCCCAGTTGTAATCGCTCAGCTAATAAAGGTTTTTCCGGGTTAATAAAAAAGAACTGCGGTAACGGATAATGAATCACTATATTCTGCTCTATAACTAAATCAAGTGAGCGATGGCTAAACTGCTCATAACCAATTTCATTTATCCCTCTGGAAAAACAATCAAAACGGTTTTTAGACAGCTGTTGAAATAACAGTTCATGTTTATAAGTTGTTTGTACATTTAAACCATTACTTTTTAAGATCGTGGTATCGGGCCAGTTGTGATGCTGGCCAATAGTAATATTTTTGGCTATCCACTGTTGTTTATTGCTAATACCTGTAAATTTTTCCTGATTCCCCTCTTTGATTAAACACAAACGGTAACCTAGAAGCCCCTGCATAATTGGAATGCGAATTGGCGTTGCTTGTTTTTCGCGTTCAGCTGTTGATACGAAGTGTGCTAGATCTAGGCGTGCGTTTGCAAGCTCGCGAAGGGCGCGATCCTGTTCCATTTCGCTGGATATAACAACTTGATATTCTCCATACTCCTGTTTGCTTATTTCCAGCGCTCGGTACAGAAGCGTTCTGATTATTCCAGAATCGGTTGCTGTGTTTTTCCATACCCTTATTTTTGTACTTTCTGCGTGACTAAAATTAGCATTAAGAGTCAGCAATAAAAATAGTATTAATATTTTTTTCATTCTGACTAATCCCCTGTCTCGGGTAATACACCTGTATTTTTTAAATGAGTTTCTCTGAATCGTTGTGTTGGCGCTTCCATTGCCTGAATGGTTTTCTCTGATAATGTCGGGTTATGTAGGTCGATAACAGTTCGCTCGGTAAGTTTTAATTCAACTATTATTGGCGAAAAAACCTGCTCAAAAATTGTGTCAAATTCACCGGATTCGATTAACCTTTCTAAACCTAATTGTAAACGCTGTGCTAAAAGTGGGCGAGATTTATTAACAAAGAAAAAAATGGGTAATGGGTAATAGATCAACAGGTTATTTTCAATAGTGATCCCCTGTGAGCTGTGCGCCAAATATTCAGCATAAATTTCACTCGCACCTCGGCTGAAACAGTCAAATCGTCCTCGAGCAAGTTGTTGAAATAGTAGTTTTTTTTTGTGTGTGGTTTGTACGGGGATATTATTGGCACGTAAAATAGTTGTATCGGGCCAATCTTGATGTTGACCTATGCTGATATTTTTGTCGATTAGCTGTTGCTTATTTTCAATACCATCAAAAAGTGCTTGTTTATTTTCTTCAATTAGACAAATGCGATAGCCCATAAGACCGCTAAGTACTGGAATACGAATAGGGATCGCTTGCTTTTCCCGTTCTCTTGTTGGGGCGTAACTTGCTATATCAAGTTTTGAATTTTTCAGTTTAGCGATTTCAACCAATGAGCGACCTTGCTCCATTTTAGCTGATTCTATTAATTCATAATCACCATATTCAGGTTTAGTTACCTGTAACGCTCTATGTAAGTAATCCATCATAATAGGAGTCGGGTTATTATAAAGGCTATCCCATACCACTATTTTTGTTACCTGAGCATAATTAAATGAGCAGTAAAAGAGAAAAATAAAAGTCATAAAACGTTTCATTATTAGGTACCTACTTCTTGACTGGTACTAGTGAGTATAGATCTTTAAATTGGGATTGTTAGCTTGTAAATCCTGTAGTTGTGAGCAAGCAGCAAAGTTGTTCTATATCTTTGACTGCTAATTCAAAATCATAAAAAAAGGATCGTTTTATTTTAAAACGATCCTTTTTATGAAAGCTTCTTTTTAAAATAGTTTGCTATAAATTATAGCGCTTCTATTGTTGCAATCTGCTCGTTTAATTTATCACAAGTTGTCTGCAGCTCATCCTGTTTAGCACGCTCTTTAGCAATAACTGCTTCCGGTGCGTTACTAACAAAACGTTCATTGCTTAGCTTGCCGGAGATTTTTGCCAGTTCTTTTGACGCTTTCTCAAGCTGTTTGTTTAAACGNNNNCACTAATGCGGTGGCGGAAACGGGTGTTTCTTGCCCCTTTTCTACAACCGTTACACTTTCAAGCTTCGCCAGCGCGGCTAAGAATGCTTCGTTTTCACTGAAACGACGCTGATCATCACTTGATGCATTTTTAACTAATACATTAAGCGGCACTTTCGGGCTGATATCCATTTCACCACGGACATTCCGCACCGCAACAATGACTTGTTTAACCCATTCGAGATCTTGAACTGCTTGCTCGTCAACAAGTGCTTCATTATATTCAGGGTAAGCTTCGAGCATGATGGTATCACCACCTTGACCGGTAATACCTTTAACACGCTGCCAAATCTCTTCGGTCATAAATGGCATAATTGGATGGGCTAGACGTAATAGCGTTTCTAACACTGTGATTAGCGTATGGCGAGTGCCACGTTGCTGTGCTTCACTGCCTTTAAACAATATCGGTTTAGTTAACTCTAAATACCAACCACAGAATTGATCCCAAGTGAATTCGTATAAAATATTTGCAGCAATATCAAAACGGAAGGTATCCAATGCGTGACGGAACTCTTTGATAGTTGTTTGCAGTTGCCCTTGAATCCAACGATCTGCCAAACTTAATTGCATCTCTTGATTGTCGCTGAAACCACAATCGTGCTCTTCCGCGCTCATTAATACATAACGGCTGGCGTTCCATAGCTTATTACAGAAGTTACGGTAGCCTTCTAAACGGGTCATATCCCAGTTAATATCGCGACCTGTGGTAGCCATTGCCGCAAGCGTAAAGCGCAGTGCATCTGTGCCGTGCGCTTCAATGCCGTTGGCAAAGGTTTCGCGGGTATCTTTTTCTATTTTAGCCGCCAGTTGTGGCTGCATCATATTGCCGCAACGTTTTGTTACTAAACTTTCCAAGTCAATGCCGTCGATCATATCCAGCGGATCAAGCACATTACCTTTCGATTTTGACATCTTATCGCCATGCTCATCACGAATAAGGCCGGTAAAATAAACTTTTTTAAACGGCACTTGTGGTTTGCCGTTTTCATCTTTCATAAAGTGCATGGTCATCATGATCATGCGCGCAACCCAGAAGAAGATGATATCAAAACCGGTAACCAAGACATCGGTCGAGTGGAAGGTTTTTAGATCCAGCGTTTTTTCTGGCCAGCCAAGGGTAGAGAATGTCCATAGACCCGACGAGAACCAGGTATCTAAGACATCGTCATCTTGACTTAGCAGCACATCATCGCCTAAATCATGTTTAGCACGTACTTCCGCTTCATCACGACCGACATAAACTTTTCCCGCTTGATCGTACCAGGCTGGGATGCGATGTCCCCACCAAAGCTGACGCGATACACACCAATCTTGGACGTCGTTCATCCAAGAGTTATACATGTTTTTATACTGTTTTGGCACAAACTCGATATCGCCATTGTCAACCGCTTCATTGGCTACTTTAGCCAAAGGTGCTACACGAACATACCATTGATCGGTCAGCATCGGCTCAATAACCACACCACCACGGTCGCCATAAGGTACTGTTAAATCATGTGCTTTGATTTCATCTAATAAACCTAATTCTTCAAGTGAGTTGACAACCAGTTTGCGTGCATCTTCACGTGTTAGCCCTTGAAATTGCTCAGGAAGCTCTGCTGTATAAACATCACTTTTTTCACCATTGCTATTAAATACTTCAGACTCATTGCGGATACAAGCATCAAAGGTTAATACATTGATCATTGGCAATTTGTTACGTTTACCGACTTCGTAATCGTTAAAGTCATGAGCCGGGGTGATTTTTACGCAACCCGTGCCTTTTTCCATATCGGCATGATCATCGCCAATTACAGCAATGCGGCGATTAACAAGCGGTAAAATAATCTCTTTACCGATTAGATCTTTATAGCGCGGATCTTCAGGGTTCACAGCAACGGCGGTATCACCGAGCATGGTTTCTGGGCGAGTTGTGGCAACCACTAAATAATCTTTGCCGTCGGCTGTTTTTACGCCATCAGCTAATGGGTAACGGAAGTGCCACATAGAGCCTTTTAGGTCTTTGTTTTCAACTTCTAAGTCTGAAATTGCCGTATGTAGTTTAGGATCCCAGTTAACCAGACGCTTACCACGGTAGATAAGATCATCATTGTAAAGGTTAACAAATACCTCTTTAACGGCGTGAGAAAGGCCTTCATCCATAGTAAAGCGTTCACGATCCCAATCAACTGATGTGCCTAAACGGCGCATCTGTTGTGAGATATTACCACCCGATTCCGCTTTCCAATCCCAAATTTTATCGATAAAGGTTTCCCGGCCAAGCTCTTTACGGGTTTGTCCTGTTTCAGCGAAAAGTTTACGTTCAACAACCATTTGTGTGGCGATGCCCGCATGGTCTGTGCCCATTTGCCAGAGGGTGTTTTTGCCTTGCATACGTTGATAACGAATCAGTGTGTCCATAATGGTATCTTGGAAAGCATGCCCCATGTGCAGGCTACCCGTAACATTTGGCGGTGGGATCATGACGCAGTAACTCTCTTCACTGGTATCGCCATGCGGTTTGAAATAACCTTTCTCTTCCCAGTTTTGGTAGTTTTTTTGCTCAATAGCACTTGGGTTGTATGTCTTTTCCATTTTCTAATCTTCTGTGTTGTTGGTTGACTCAACAGTGTCTGCATTTTCAACTGTTTGAGTGGAAAGTGTCAGCCCCATCTTTTTATAGGTGCTGTAACGTGTTCGTGCTGCAATTTTTAGTGGCTCCGCAAACGGAACAAAATCGATAATTTGTTGGAAATTGATCGCAAAATCAGGCACGTTAGTGCTTAAATTAATTAAAATCTGGCGAGGATGTGTCGGTGCCTGCCAGCTGATTTCAACAGGCGTGCCGTAACGAGGTCCTTCACCGAGCAAGTTATGCGGTACAAAACTGTCACCATCAAACTGCCATAAATATTCATCTACCGAAAAAGCATCTTGCTGATTGTCGGTATAAATAAATACTTTCCTATTTTGTAAATAATAAAATGCAGCAATAGAGCAAGCTTGAGCAAAGTGGCTGCTCAAGCTTCGAGTATCTGATTCCTGCTCTTCAGGAAAAATATAAAAAACAACCTGACTCATTATTTAACTGTTTGCTTCTGTTGTTTCATTTTCACTACGGTTAATCAAAAACTGTGTTAATAATGAAACAGGACGACCGGTAGCCCCTTTGTTTGTTCCTGATTTCCAAGCGGTACCTGCCACATCTAAATGCGCCCAATTGTAATTTTTAGTAAAGCGAGAAAGAAAACAAGCCGCTGTGATTGTGCCGGCAGGGCGACCGCCAATATTGGCCATATCAGCAAATGGGCTATCAAGTTGTTTTTGGAATTCATCATCCATTGGCAGTTGCCATGCTTTATCGCCAGACTGATTTGAAGCATTTAACAATTCATGTGCAAGCCCTTTATGCGGAGTCATTAAGCCGCTGATATTATGACCTAATGCCATAATACATGCGCCAGTTAAGGTGGCGATATCAACAACACATTCAGGTTCAAAGCGCTCTACGTAAGTCAGTACGTCACATAACACCAAACGGCCTTCAGCATCTGTATTTAATACTTCCACCGTTTGTCCTGACATAGTCGTTAAAATATCACCAGGGCGATAAGCGTTACCTGCCGGCATGTTTTCAGCACCCGCTAAAATACCAATCACGTTAATTGGCAGATTAAGTTTTGCCAGCGCTTTCATTGCCCCATAAACACTGGCTGCACCGCCCATATCATACTTCATCTCATCCATGCCTGCGCCCGGTTTTAATGAGATACCACCTGAGTCAAAGGTCAGGCCTTTACCGACCAGTACAATGGGCTTTTGATCGCTTGAAGCGCCGTTGTAATGCATTAACGACATATAAGCGGGGTGATCTGAACCTTTAGCTACAGCTAAATAACTGTCCATTTTTAACTCAGCCATCTGCTCTGTATCGACAATTTCAGTGCTTATTTTTTCAAAACGCGTGTCGAGGGCTTGTGCCTGCTCCGCTAAATAGAGCGGCGTACAGATATTCGGCGGCATATTTGCTAAGTCTTTACAGGCCTTAGCACCAGAAGCAACCGCTAAACCGTGTTGTAGTGCTAGCTCTGCGCGAGTTAACTCTTTGCGGCTTGGTACATTAAAAGTCAATTTACGCAGTGGGCGACGAGTATTCTCTTTATTAGTTTTGAATTGATCAAAGCTATATAACGAATCTTGCGCAGCTTCAACCGCTTGACGCACAGCCCAATAACTATCGCGACCTTTAATATGTAACTCAGAAAGAAAACAGATAGCCTCTAATGAGCCTGTATCGTTGAGCGTGGCAATCGTTTTTGCGATGATCTGCTTATATTGGGTTTCTGTGAGCTCTCGCTCTTTACCGCAACCTACCAGTAAAACACGCTCACTTAAGACATTTGGAACATGGTGTAAAAAGAGTACCTGGCCGACTTTACCTTCGATATCACCACGGCGTAACAGAGTACTTAAATACCCTTCACTAATTTCATCAAGCAGCTCACCTGCATGTGATAAGCGACGAGGTTCGAATACGCCAACAACAATACATGCACTGCGTTGCTTTTCTGGGTTACCACTTTTTACGAAAAATTCCATATCTATCCTTAATGCCGTGATTATATTGATATTAACTGCTATTTTTATAAAAATGCAGTTATTATAGAAGCTGGTGGATCTTTAAAATTCTTCTAAACGTATAAAAATAGCAATTTTACCGTATTTGTTTGCTTAATCCACTAAAAATAGCAGTTTTACAATCTTTCATAGAATCTTATTTTACACTGGAGAGCCGGGTGATACTTCTTCGTTATTTAATGGTGGAAACATTTAAAAGCCAGGTTGGTATCCTGTTTGTTTTGCTTCTTATTTTTGTCAGTCAAAAATTTATCGGAATTCTCGCGAAAGCGATTAATGGTGTTATCCCACCTGATTTGGTGATGACCCTACTTTACTTAAATCTGCCCACATTGGGTACTTTAATGTTACCTATCGGTTTTTATCTTGCAGTTTTGTTTGCCCATGGACGACTGCATAGTGAAAGTGAAATGGTGGCGATGACCTCATGTGGTTACAGCCCCAATAGCGTGCTTAAAGCTACGCTATTATTATCATTTTTTACTTTTATTTTTGCTTCCTTTAATAGTTTATACCTTGCTCCACTTGCTGAAGATGAGATGGTTGCAGTTATTGAAAATGCAGAATCAGACGCTGGAGCTGCAACCCTTATTGAAGGCCGTTTTCATAAAACCTCCGATAAAGGTGGTGTTGTTTACGTTGAAAAATATAGAGAAGGGCAACAGTTAGAAAAAGTGTTTGCCGCGCACTGGCCGAAAGAGCAAGATCGAGCTCCTTCAGTATTAACAGCCCTAACGGGCAAGGTGGAAGATAAAAAAGATGGTACTTGGCTTACCCTGTTTGATGGGCAGCGTTATGCGGGAAAGGTTGGACAATATGAATTCGATAATAGTGTATTTGATCGTTACGAAATACATATAGCAAACCGTGAAGTACAAAATAAAAAACGTGGTGTGGAAGCTCTGCCGACCGAACAATTATTCGGGGTAAGCAGTGCAAAACATCAAGCGGAGTTACAGTGGCGTATCGCTATTCCTCTGTCAATTTTACTGCTGACATTTATGGCGGTGCCATTAGCAAAAGTAAATCCTCGGCAAGGTAGATATTCAAAATTACTGCCTGCCTTGGCACTCTACTTAACATACTTTTTATTGCTCAGTACGGCAAAAAGCCTTATTGAAGAGGGCACCTTGCCTGTATTAAGTATTTGGGTGGTGCAGATTGTCTTCTTTATCACAGGTGTTATTTTGCATCTGCAAAGTTTAGGTAAATTTGTCAAAATTGGTTTACGTAAAGCGAAGTCTGTTAAGCCGGCTCAGTAACAGTATTTAACACGGAATTACGATTATGGGTATTTTAGACCGCTATATAGGTAAAACGATTTTGGCCTCAACTTTTTTAAGTCTGTTTGTTTTGACCGGCTTAAGCGGCATTATCAAGTTTGTTGAGCAGATGAAAGGTGTAGGACACGGCAGTTACGATGTTTGGGCTGTGGCCTACTTTGTTGTACTTAAAATGCCGGTAGAAATTGCAGTGTTTTTTCCGATGGCAGCTTTAATTGGTGCTTTAATTGGCTTAGGCAGCTTAGCGAGTAGCAGTGAACTCGTGGTGATGCAGGCAGCGGGAATATCAAAACTACGTATCGCAGGTGCGGTATTAAAAACGGCTGTGCCGATGGTCTTAGTGGTGATGGTACTCGGGGAGTTTGTTGCTCCGAAAACAGATAAAGAAGCCTACTCGATGCGAGAACAGGCGAGGCGTGGTCAGCAGGTCGTAAGCAATAAATACGGTGTTTGGGTAAAAGATGCTAATTCATTTGTCAGTATTGGGCGTATGAACAGCAAAGCTGAACTGTTTAATGTACAGCTGTATTTTTTTGATAAAAAGATGCAACTTGATCGTGCCGTAGTCGCACAAAAAGCAGTTTATCAACAAGGCTCTTGGTTATTACAAAATACTAGCAGAACATTTTTTAGCGCGGATAAAACAGAAACAGAAAAACTGCCAAAATTTGTCTGGAAAACCGAACTGACTCCGAAAAAGTTAGAAGTGATATTAAGCGATCCTGAAAAAATGTCGATGCGTGATATTTATAACTATATCACCTACCTTGAAAGCAATGAGCAGGATGCCAGTCGATATTGGCTGACTTTTTGGCGTAAAGCGGTATTACCCTTTACCATTGTCGTAATGATGTTACTTTCCGTTTCTTTTATCTTTGGCGGTCTGCGTACTGTTACTATGGGGACTCGATTGATCTTTGGTATCGGCAGTGGTTTTATCTTCCATGTATCAGGTGAATTGTTTGGACCTTTCAGCCTGGTTTTTGACTTACCACCCGTGTTGGGAGCGTTATTACCCAGTTTGCTCGTATTAGGCATTGCTATGTATTTATTGAAGCGGCAAAGTTAGATCGCCAATAAACAAAAATGCCACGTACTCTTATATCAAGGTAATGTGGCATTTTTTATGTGGTTTATAGCATGTTAGCATGGATAGATTACTTTTTATCCTGTTCCATAAAAGCCAAGCCTTTAAACCCTTTCCAACTGCTTAACTCTTTTGTAAGTACAACCACTTCACATTCAGCCCATAAATCCTGAAATGCATTCGTATTTTTAAACAGTGCTGAAATATTACCCAGACCAAAAGCCGATGTTGCCATACGAATTAAAGATTGCGTAAAGCTGATATTGCTACCATCACTGTTTTGCACACGCAAACGCCATGCTTTCATGCCAATGGTTTGTCCAGCTTTGCTCCAAAAGTAGCCGTAAAAAGCGATAATAACTGCAGCTAAATAACCCGCAAAAATCAGGTTGTTTGCCAAATAATCAGCAATATCTTTATAAGCATCGAGGTTAATGATGCCCATTTTATTGCTAATAATAACGACCAAAACAGCAAAAATAGTTGCCAACATCAGCAGTGCAGTAATAGCAAAAAGATCGTAAATATATGCGCCTAAACGCTTTAAAAAGTTGGCGCGCGGACAGCTTTGATATTGTTCCTGTAAGGTTGGTTTATTACTTTTTTTGGGGTTACGTTTGGCCATGATAGTTCCTTAAAAGTGTGAGAAGTCAGTGTAACAAAAGCAAAAACCGTTGGCATTTATTATTCGAAATAGGCTTTGCTTAAAGCAACTTGTAGTCATTTATATGAGCAAGTTAACAGCACTTTATAATAAATTGTTGTCTTTTTGAGCGGTTGACGATTTAGCTTGTGAAAAGCCTTGTCAGAAAAGAATGGCTAGGTATAATCATTTTGTCTTATCAGTCATATATAGTCTTTTAAGATCAAAAATTAGCCGCTGTGATGAAATTGGTATACATAGGGGATTCAAAATCCCCCGTCGAAAGACGTGTCGGTTCGAGTCCGACCAGCGGCACCAATTTAAAAAAACAGACTTAACAGTCTGTTTTTTTTCGCCTAGAATTTATTAACACTCTTTTTTAGCTAGGTTTCTTCTCTGCATGTTCAAAATAAAGATATAAGTGCTGAACAGATAATTGAAGCTATCAATGCTTATCCTACAATGCGGTAAGCGCAAGTTTTCGTTAATATGAGCGCAAGCAGCTTTAAAAGAAGATGCAATGCGATTGCTGTTTATCATCCTAATCAAGGCGGTAAAAATGCAAAATACCCAGTTAGAGGGAAACATAGCCGCATCAATTTAACTGAAATAATTGCAGGCAAGCACCCTTATTACCAAACTGACAAACTGCGTCGCAGGTTAATTTCTGAGGGTGTTAAAAAACATGAATGCGAGATATGTGGGATAAAGGAGTGGTTAGGTCAAAAGGTGCCAGTTGTACTTGATCATATAGATGGAAATAACAGTAATCATGTACTTAATAACCTAAGAATCATTTGCCGCAATTGTGATGGAAACCTTGAAAATTTGCGGATCGAAATAAAGGTTAATTCTAAAATAATTTTTATGAGGATTCAAAATCCGTTTTCTTCGCAGGTGACGCTTCAACTCTCTATTCCAAGATAGCGGTCACCATACTTTAAGCCCTTGCTTATGCAGTGATTTTTTGTATCTAGTGCTTAGTAAATTCCTTTTTCATAATAACTGCCTGTCCATATCCCGTACGTAATTCAATCTCAGGCTTTGCAATATCTGCAATTGTTAAAGCTAGTACTTTTCCTTTTTTCTTCTGTCTGTTTGTTGCTGGCTTGTTTCACTGTCACTTTAGCGCTCGGCTGTGCATAACTCTCGTCAATCTGGAAGTGCGCAAGTATTTTTTAGCGTTCTCAAAGAGTGTTTGTTGTGTGTTAAAAGAAAGCAACAGATTTTGTTATTGACCCAATAAAGACAAGGCAATTGTTCATATAATAGTAATTGTTTATATATTATGCTAACTCATACTTTCAGTGCGGAACGAGAAGTGTACTAACTTCGATCGATAAAGCAGCAAAATATCACTGTTTAGCAGATGCGGGACATAAACAGTAAGTATTTCTTATCGTTCTCAATGTGAGTTTGTTGCACGCCAAAGGGGAGCAACAGATTTTGTTAGTGACCGTGGTAATAGCAATGGTAATTGTTCATATATTGCTCTAACTCACACTTCTTGCGCAGAACAATAAATAAACTAATCCCGATCAATAAACCAATAAAGTGTCAGCGGGTAACAAATGCTGCACATAATCATGGTTTATTTCAGTGGAATTAAAATCATTTTAGGCTGATGTCCAGGACTATATCAAAAGTTACTAACATCCCATAAATACGTTTTAATCCCATGCCAATCAATTAGATAGCCTCTCTGATAAGCAGTTAAGTGGCATCGGTTTTAAATTAGTACATTGATGTGCTTTGTTGTGACAAATGAGGGTGCACTCTTAAACCATCATAAGTTTGTAAATAGATAAAAGGGATTTTTAAAATGAAGAAAATACTAATCGCGTTGTTCGGCCTCAGTTTATCCATCGGGGCAAACGCAGCCTGTTTAAAACATCTGGAGAAAGGTGCGCCCAGCGCAAGTGATCAACAGTTATGTCGAGCAGGTTATGCAGTTGGCTATAATTATCAAAATAAGGTTGCGGATTGGGTTGCTTATCATATTACCCGCGATAGCGTAAATGCCTTCTTTGAGCGTTCAAATAACTTCAAAACAGACTATGAACTGCCAGCGGCTAATCGTGCAGTAAGTGGCGATTATACCAAAACCGGTTATGACCGTGGTCATCTGGCTCCATCTGGCACTATGGATTTCAGCGAAGAAGCGATGAAGGAAAGTTTCCTGATGTCGAACATGGCACCGCAACTGCCTGGCTTTAATCGCGGCGGCTGGAAAGGATTGGAAGAGAAAGTACGTCAATGGGCCAATGACTATGACGAGTTATATGTCGTTAGCGGTCCTATCTGGGACGGTAATGAAACTTATATTGGTAACGGAGTCTATATTCCTAACTCTTTCTACAAGGTTATTCTTGACCCTTACTACAATGATGCAATTGCTTTTATCATGCCGCACAGAAAAGTATCGACTTCAGAATTGCCAGGTTTTATAACCACTGTTGATGAAGTTGAAAGTCTGACTAATCTTGATTTCTTCAGCGAACTGCCTGACAGCACCGAAAACAGTATTGAAGCTGTCGAGTGGGAAATGTGGTAATTAGTTAAAAAGCCGCCTCCTCTGGAGGTGGCTAAGGCTTGCCTTTTACAAGGCAAGCAAGCTGTATAAGATGGGCTGCACTTTTTATTTAAAATAAAAGTGTTATAGAACGAAAATAGATGTGAATCATAGTAATTGCTGTATTGCTGTCTCATTCTGAAAATACTGATACAGCGGCCTGCCAATTTTGTAAAAAATAACGCTATAGAGCATGATAATGAATGACATTGAAAATAGCTTGTTGCCAGCAGTGACTGTCAACAACGGGATTGTTACCACTTGTAATGATACATTTACAGAGCTGATTGGTTTTAGCCCGCTTGAAATTATTGGTACTCGCTTAGAAGATAAATTATCTATAGTAGCTGATATTGAGGAAGATAAATTTACGCTTAAACAGCTATTTTCAGGTGTAAGTTCAAGCGAACTTGGTATGTTTACTATGGGGACGATAAAAGATAAGTGTCATTATGCCTTACCCGTTAAAGTGCATTGCCATTATGCTCAAGGTGGCGGCGACACATTTAGGTTGTGTTTTCGGGTTTTAGAAAATAAATCCAAAGATTGCATTACCGGTCTTCCTAATGGCGTAGCTATGAGAGCCAGAGTCATTCATCACCTTCAAAATCCAGCTGTTTCGGTAAGTAGTTTGGGGCTGATTATTTTAAGTGTCGATAATTTTTCAACCATTAATTTTCGATATGGCTTTGAAGTTGGTGATGATTATTTATCTGATGCAGCTCTATCGCACGAGGAAATTCATCAATAATAAGTTTATTGGTCAGTAAATCATCTGTTGTTTGAGTTGTTGCTAAGCAGTATT